>QHWL01000621.1 GCA_003222555.1 Acidobacteriota bacterium
CGGAACTCGCCCGGCCCGGTTCCCGTTTGGCCGATCGTTCTGAGGAACTTGCCTGTCTTGTCGAACACGGAGATGTGGCCGACCAGATGGGGATCTGTCACGTCCATATGGCTTTCTGCCACGTAAACGTCACCATTCCTCGGGTCGGTCACGACATCAGTCGGGTCGGTCAGGGCTTGGGGAGGATTTCCCCTCACGCCGGGTTTCCCCAGCGTCATGAGGACCTTGCCTTCAGGACTGAACTTGACGACCACGATTCCCTTGCCTTGTTCTTGGGGAGACTTCTTGAGGTCGTCCGGCGCCGGGGCTCGCGCGTCGGTCACCCACACATTTCCATCTCGATCGACATGGATGCCGTGCGGCCAAACGAACATCCCGCCGCCAAAGCTCCTGATCTCCTTGCCCGACTCATCGAATTTGTGGACTGGATTCGCTTTGGTACCGAGACAACCCGGGGTGGCCCCCGGCGAGCATCGGTCGGTTGCCCACACGGACTTGCCGTCGCGGTCGATGGCGACGCCGTTGGAGCCGCCCCACGCCCTTCCCTCTAGCCGCGCCCAATCCCGGATAACGCGATATGGATTGGGGCCGCTGTTGACGGGCTGAACTTTGTCCGTCTGAACGGTGCCTCCCCGCTGCTGCGTCTGAACGCTGGTTCCCTGCAGCGCAACCCAGACGAAGACGATCAGCGCCGTCAAAGAGAATCGCACAAAACCTGAAACGGACATTTCCATGCTCCCTTCTGTCCCCAACAAACAGACGGCGGTTCTTCTCGATCGTCTCGGCGGTGAAGGGATTTCAGTAACCGGGACGCCCCGTCACTTCCAACTCTGAATCGCTTTCTGATGCAGCGACTCAGGCGTGATCTGGACCAGCTCGATACGACCCATGTACGGATCGGTGATGTTGGCGAGGATCGATTTCGTCCCGGCGCTGACGTTCGTCTGGGTCACCATCACGCCGCGCTGCTTGAACATCTCTACCGCCGCCGCCGCGTTTTCGACGTGCAAGCCATAGTGCGTGAACCCCGCTGGACGCTGTGGCGTCGCCTGACCCAGCTCGAGGAACGTGTTCTTGCTGATATGCAGGTAGACGATCGTCGGCTGGCCTTTGTCATCGGTGACCCGAAACGCTTCCTTGTACCCCATTTTGCCGGTGTAGTACGTGATGGCGTCTGGGATGTTCGCCACGTTGATGCCGACGTGGTTCATCATCACGACGCCTTTGTTCGCACTCTGCGCCACGCCCACCTGCACTGTCAGTCCGACGGACAACCCCGCCACGAACAACATCACGCTGCGCATACACCCTCCTTACCATCGGATTGAGGACGAGATCAACCTGCTGCCAGCCGCGGGCTTCACGGTCGACGTGCTGTGGCGACGTGACGGCTTCGCGGTCATCTTGGGGGCAAGCCCGCGGTGCGACGCGGAGGGCGTCATACCGGCCGGTAGCGAACCGGAAAGGCGTCAGGACTTGTGTCGGGTCCGGCAGCGTGATGCCGCGCTGCCGGGCCCCACAGGCTGTCTACGATTCGTAACGGAAGCTGGTCTTGACTTGCTTTCCACTACTGAAAATGTGGTGAACCGGAGACCGCTTGGCTCCTTCCTCCACCATTTTCCGCTGATCTTCCGACAGCTTACCCCGTGCGGTAACCTTCACGTCGATGACTTTGAGGCTGGTGTTCCAGTCGCTGGGATCTTTGACGCCGATGATCGGTCCCGGATCAACGTCAACGTTAGCGGTCACTTCGAGCCCCTCCAGCGGCACTCCAGTGCGAGCGCAGTTCAGCGTGATGGCTTCGGTCACGCAGGACGACAACGCGAGAAGCGCCGCTTCGACCGGCTCGATTCGGTCATCGGCCCCCTCGACTCCGATCGCGTCACCCACCTCTTTCCACGAGCCAAGTTGAACCGAAAAATCTCGCGTCGGTTTCTCGACTTCCTGCCCTCCAAGTTTCCATTTGCCGATCTTGCCGAGGTTGCCGAGTCCTCGACCTTCCCACGTGGTCTTCGCTTGAAGGCCAAGTGTGAATTTCGTCGGGGCGGCTGCGTACTGTTTGTTGAAGGCTTCGAGCCGCTTTGCGTCGATGCCCTTGACGGCGGTCGTTTCCATTGCCATAGCCACCTCCTTGAGATTGAGTGAACAACGAAACGCGCATTATAGCCGGGATTTCCGTTTCGGCCACCAACAGATTCGCCGCATATTACACCTGGTCCGCCGACGGTTTCTACCGGGGCCGCGCAAGCGTGATGCCGGCGAGTTGCCCGAGAGCACCAAGGGTCGTCTGCGCGGAATTGAAACCGAAACGAAAGTCTTCCTCTGCGTAGAGGGAGCCTTGATACTACTTCTGAACTGAAGTCTCGATCTAGTCCATGGGCATCGGTCGGCGGTAACATCGGATCTGGTCCGGAGTCAGACACTCCTGACATGCAGAGAAGACGATGTCGACACGACAAACGACTGACGACGAGCGGGTCGAGTCCCCGATACTGAACGATTGCGGTCTGCGCCGGACCTCGAGAATATGTGGATTCTGATCGCCATTGCTGCCGGCATTGTGACGCTCGCCCACACGGCACCGGCGCCCTTCCTGCTCGACGCGCTCAACGGTCGGCGCTCGGTCTGGCATATGCCGAAAAAAGATCCACCGACGATTTATCTCACCTTCGACGATGGCCCGAACCCGACGACGACACCGGATCTGCTGGACGTTTTGGCGCGCGAGCGCGTCCCGGCGACGTTCTTTCTGATCGATCGCCACATCACCGATCAAACGGCGGCGATCGTCGCTCGCATGTTTGCCGATGGCCATGCGGTGGCTCTTCACTCACACACGCGGGCTTACATGCTGATGTCGCCGGAGACCTTCGCGCGCACGCTGACGGCCGCGGCCGATCATATCGAGCGGGTGGTCAACCGTCGCCCGTGTCCCGCTTTTCGCCCGCACGCCGGCTGGCGTTCTGCATCGATGTACGCGGGCCTGAAGAAGATCGAT
>QHWL01000076.1:0-8450 GCA_003222555.1 Acidobacteriota bacterium
CGGTCCCTTCCCGCATATCTCGCAACGCTTGGCCATCAGGGCACCTTCATTTACGACGCATGGGCCCCCACCCCTACGCGGAGGCACGGCCTTCGCTTGGCCTCGGCCTCGAGCGTAGACTCTCGACCTCGGATCATCCTGACCGAAAACCCCAAGTATATCGGCCAGTTACGGGACTATCAAGCGCGGTGACGCCGCTGGCGGCGTTTCTTGCTCGTCGCTCTCCGGGATCACGCGGCCGAGGAGGTCGAGAAACGCTCTGCGGTTGTCCCGATCGTTCGCCCGCGCCTCTCGCGCGGCTTCCTCGATCCGCCGCAGCACCACGGCGGCGTCACGCTCGAACGGCGTCCCGCCGTTTTGGCCGGCCTTGGCGAGGAGCGGCTTCAGCGCGGCCGCGAGCCGCTCGGCCGGGGGCGACGCCGGGCGGTGTTCGTAAATGACACCCCGCGCTGCGGTCTCGGAGGTTGCCGCCAATGCCGCTGCGGCTTCGATCACGTCGTCGTCGACGAGCGGCTGCAGCTCCGCCGGATGGTAACGCAAGAGGAACGCATCGATCAGAAAGAACAGCTGCGACTGGCGCTGGTTCAAGTCGCGCATGAACCGGACGAGCAGTTCCACGTCGCGCTGCTGCTGCCGGAGGATGGCTGCAGGCGGATGCTCGCGCGCTGTGGCCAGATAGACGCAGTCGCTCGGACATTGAATCTCGACCAGTCGCTTGGTGCCGCAGCACACGGCGCAGATCTGCTGACCGACCGCCGGACAGGCGCGACGTCCGCGCCGCGAGCCGCAAAGGGGACAAACCACAGCAGCATTATTGTATAATCCCGTGCAAAGCCAAGGAAACTCGCCGGAACGCCCCTTGCAACCACCCGTGATGGTTTGTCGAGCCTGGGATTCCTCTATGGATGACGCAGTGTTTCGACGTGAATCGGCGATCGAATATTTCAAAGAGCTGGTCGAGGGCGCCCTCGCGCGCCAGCGAATCACTGCGGGCGAGCTGACCGCCTTTTACGTTGTCCATCTTCTTGCGGGATTTCTCCAGCGGCCGGCCGAAGAAGATGAGGCCCCCCTGGGGTTTCAACTGGCGCGAGCGCTGGAAAGCGGCGGGATACAGCAGCGGGCGAGCCTGAAACAGATTGGCGATCTCTCACTCTTTATTTCCGGGTTTTTTTCCGACTCGCTGCGCCGGAAGCTCGTCGATGTGGACTACTACGTGAGCATTGGCGGATTCGCCTACAACACCCTGAGCCGCCACGAGAGCGACACGTTCTCGCCCGTGTTCGCAGAGCTCGCGGAAAAATTCGCCGACTTCGTCGATGTGCTGTCCGAAGTGAGCGAGCGGACCTCCTGTGCCTCCAATTTGGACCTGCTCCGGCTCTACGAGAAATGGCTCAAGACGGGGAGTCGGCGGTGCGGTCAGCTTCTCGTGGAGCGGGGTGTCGTTCCAAACGCGTCTGCCAAACACAGCCGCACGGTACAATAAATGTAATTGGCATGCCGCAGATGAGCTTTGACGGCTGCTTGGAACCGCTCGCCTTGCGTCGTCCGACTATCCACACTTCAGCAATTTTACTCGTCTAACGTCTTCTAAAGCGGACAGTTCCCCTCATCTTCGGCCCGAACCGATCGCTGGTTCTCGGCGTCTAAGCGATCGTCAGTTTTTTGAACAGACGGTCGATTTTGTCGAGTCTGATCTCCGTAAGCTGCTCAAAAATATTGGTTTATAAGGACGGTGTTCCGTTGGAGTCTCGGCGAGCTTTTCAGAAACGGCACCTGACGGGCAATCTGGACGGCGTGGGAATTGATAGAGGGTCGCGGCTTGCAATCGGGATTTCAGACGGATACTGTTTCGGCAAAATATTTGCAGGGCGGTCCAGCACTTGAAGACGGCGCCCCGGCGATTCCGGGGAATGGAAGGAGCGGCGTCATGAACGAAACTCAAAAGGTGGGCTCGGGCGGGAAGAGGACGCCCGACTCTCGGTATAACGAGCTCAAGCACATGCTCGAAGGCCGGCGGCGCGAAATGCAGGCCGAAGTCCAGGGCAGAATGCGGGACGTTCGCACGGAAGGCGCCTGGGGCGGTAAGCTCAACGAGGTGCTGGACGCCGTCGAGAGCTCCGAGGCGGACATCCAGGAAGAGATCGAGTTCGCGCTCATCCAGATGAAGTCGGAGACGCTCAACAAGATCAACGACGCGCTCGCGCGGCTCGATCAGGGCGACTACGGCAACTGTTTCGAGTGCGGTGAGGAAATCGCCGAAAAGCGTCTGCGCGCGCTTCCCTTCGCCGTGCGCTGCAAGGACTGCGAGGAGGCGAAAGAGGTCGTCGAGCAGCGCGAGCGCCACCTCGCCGCGCGGCGCGGCGCGACGTCGTTGTTTTTCGATATGTAATCGACCCGGCGTCCCGAAAAGGGGGCTCCGCCGGTGGCGGGGCCCACTCACTTCCCCACCAGCGACTACCCCCAACCAGGCGGACGGGCCGTCCGCAGATAAGAGGTCGCCATGAGCGATCAAATCGAAAGCCTCAAACCTGAGGAAGTGTCCAACGGTGAACGGCCGCTTTCGCTTCCCTCGGAGCTGCCGATCCTCCCGCTTCGGGATACGGTCCTCTTTCCGAATTCGTTCATGCCGCTTGCGGTCGCACGCGAGAGCTCGGTGCGCCTTATTGACGATGCCATCGCCAACGGCAAGCTGATTGCGGTCTTCACGCAACGCGACGCGGCCATGGAGGAGCCGGGGCAGGACGATCTATACGCGGTGGGCACTGCGACGCACATTCACAAGATGTTCAAGCTGCCCGACGGCAGCCTGCGGCTCATCGTGCAGGGGCTCGCGCGGCTCACACTCGACAAGGTCGTCTCCACGCAGCCCTACCTGCGCGCGCGCGTCACCCCGGCGACCGAGGACACCAACGAGGCCGACCGGCTCGAGATCGACGCGCTCGCGCGGAACATCAACACGAACTTCCAGCAGGTCGTCTCGCTGTCGCCGCTGCTGTCGGAAGACCTGCAGACGCTCGCCGTCAACATCTCCGAGCCGGGCCGGCTGGCCGATTTCATCGCCTCGTCGCTCTCGACCATCAGCACCGCGGTGAAGCAGGAAGTCTTGGAAACGCTCGACATCCGGGCGCGGATGGACAGCCTGAACCGCATTCTCATCAAGGAGCTCGAAGTGCTCGAGCTCGGGTCGAAGATTCAGTCGCAGGTGCAATCGGAGGTCGGCAAGAACCAGCGCGAATACTTCCTGCGCGAACAGATGAAGGCCATCCAGAAGGAGCTCGGCGAGGGCGACGACCAGACCAAGGAGATCGAGGAGCTCACCGAAAAGATCGAGGCCGCCGGCATGCCCGAGCAGGTGAAAAAAGAGGCGCTTCGCGAGCTCGATCGCCTATCGAAGATGCCGATTGCCGCGGCCGAGTACACGGTGTCGCGGACCTATCTCGACTGGCTCGTCGCGCTGCCGTGGAACAAGCGGACCGACGACGTCATCGACCTGGTGGTCACCAAGAACGTCCTCGACGCGGACCACTCGGGCCTCGAGAAAGTGAAAGACCGCATTCTCGAGTACCTCGCCGTCCGCAAGCTCAATCCGGACATCAAGGGCCCGATCCTCTGCTTCGTCGGGCCTCCGGGCGTCGGCAAGACGTCGCTCGCACGTTCGATCGCTCAGTCGCTCGGCAGAAAGCTGGTGCGGGTGTCGCTCGGCGGCATGCGCGACGAGGCCGAAATCCGCGGCCACCGGCGCACCTATATCGGCGCCCTCCCCGGTCAAGTCGTGCAGGGCCTGCGCCGCGCCGAGTCGAAAAACCCCGTGTTCATCCTCGACGAGATCGACAAGCTCGGCTCGGACTTCCGCGGCGATCCCTCCTCGGCGCTGCTCGAAGTGCTCGATCCCGAGCAGAACAACACGTTCCGGGATCACTATCTCGACGTGCCGTTCGATCTGTCGGAGGTGCTCTTCATCACCACGGCCAACATCCTCGATCCCATTCCGGCCCCGCTCAGAGACCGCATGGAGGTTCTGGAGATTGCCGGGTACACCGAGGAAGAGAAGCTCAAGATTGCGATCGATCACTTGGTCGACAAGCAAGTGAAGAACCATGGGCTCACCTCCGTGTACATCCGCTTCACGCCTGCCGCGTTGCGGCAGGTGATTCGCGGCTACACGCGCGAGGCGGGAGTCAGAAATCTCGAGCGGGAAATCGGCGCGCTGTGCCGCAAGGTGGCTCGACGCCGTGCCGAAAACAACGAGACGCCCATCGAAATCACGCCCGACATCGTGGTCGAGATGCTCGGCGCCCCCAGGTTCCTCGACGAGGAGATGGAGGAGCGGACGAAGGATCCCGGCGTGGCCATCGGGCTCGCGTGGACACCGGTCGGCGGCGAGGTGCTGTTCATCGAGGCGTCGAGGATGGCGGGCAGCGGGTCGCTGACGCTGACCGGTCAGCTCGGCGACGTGATGAAGGAGTCGGCGCGCGCGGCCCTGTCATGGCTGCGTGCGCACGCGAAGGAGTACAACATCGATCCGGACTTCTTCAAGAGCGCCGAGATGCACGTGCACGTGCCGTCGGGCGCCATCCCGAAGGACGGCCCATCGGCGGGCGTCACCATGGCGGCGGCGATGGCCTCGGAGCTGACTGGCCGTCCCGTCCGCGGCGACATGGCCATGACAGGCGAGCTCACCCTCTCGGGCCGCGTTCTGCCGGTCGGCGGCATCAAGGAAAAGGTGCTCGCGGCGCGACGCGCCGGCGTACGTCAGGTGATTGTGCCCAAGCCGAACGCCAAGAACATCAATGAGGACCTGACGCCCGAGCTCAGGAAGGACTTGACGGTCCACCTCGTGTCGACGATCGACGAAGTACTTGCACTGGCGCTACAGCCGGTGGCGTCAGACGTTCGGCCGGCGAAGAAGACGACCCGGTCGGTCGGCCAGGTCGCCGCGCCGCGCGCCTGAGGCGGCGAAGAGGCGCTGGCGCCTTGTGAGCGATGTCGTCTACTCGGCGCGGTATCACGTCGATATCGGGCCACACGTGTTCCCCACTCAAAAGTACCAGCTGGTCTACGCCCGTGTGATCGAGACCGGCGTCATCCGGCCGTCCGACGTCGTCGAGCCGGAGCCGGCCGGCTGGGACGAGCTCGAGCTGGTCCATACATCGGAATACCTGACGAAGATCCGCGACGGGTCGCTCTCGCGGGAAGAGATCGCGCAGCTCGAGCTGCCGTGGTCGGGGGAGATGGTCGAAGGGTTCCGCCTGATGGCGGGCGGCACGGTCGAAGCCGCACGACTCGCCTGCGGCCTCCGACATGACGATCGAGCGCCAGGCCCGCGAGCGCAGAGCCAGGAAGTATGTGCGGACTCTGCGAGCGCTGCGCTCAACGTCGTGGCTCACATCGGCGGCGGTCTGCACCACGCGTTCGCCAACCACGGCGAGGGCTTCTGTCCGTTCAACGACGTCGCGGTCGCCGTGCGGGTGCTCCAGTCGCGCGGCATCGAGCGCGCCGCGATCGTCGATCTCGACGTGCACCATGGCAACGGCACGGCGTTCATCTTCGAATCCGATCCGCGCGTGTTCACGTTCTCGATGCACCAGCAACACAACTATCCGATGTGGAAGCCTCGCGGGTCGCTCGACATCGGCTTGCCCGACGGGGCCGGCGACGGGCGGGTGCTGAGCGAGCTTTCGCGGGCGCTGCCGATGGTGATGGCGAGCGAACCGCAGTGTGTCTTCTATCTGGCGGGCGCGGACCCGTACGAAGACGATCAGCTGGGAGGGCTACGCATGACCCGTGACGGATTGCGCCAGCGCGACCGGTTGGTCATCGAGACCGTGTGCGCTGCGGGTGTGCCGCTCGTAATCACGCTGGCCGGCGGCTACGCCCGCCGCGTCGAAGACACGGTCGAAATTCATGCCGCCACGATTGAAGAAGCGAAAAATGCAACCACGAAAACACGAAAGCACGAACAAGGCTAGCCTGGTTCACGCAATCACCTTTCTTCACGAAGGGCGACGAAGAACACGACGCGCTTTTGTACAAAACCATTCTTCGTGATCTTCGTGTTTCTTCGTGCCTTCGTGATAAGCGATTTACAGCGTTCAAATGAGCGTCAGCCCGTACGCGGTCTTCAGATCGATGATCTCGCCTCGCGTCGCGAGCGCCTTGGCCTCCGAAATCGTGAAGGCCTGCACGTAAATATCCTCGTCCTCGTCAGCCTTGTGCGGGGAGCCGGGCGCTGGTGGATGCAGGTCAGAAACGCGAAAGTAAATCATTTCTTCGTCGCAATAGCCTGGGGTCGGATACAGTCCGACGATTCGTTGCACCCGCCCCGGCACCAACGCGATCTCTTCTTCGCACTCGCGTGCCGCCGCCGCTTCGGCAGATTCGCCGGCATCCACGCTGCCCGCCGGCAACTCCCAGATCTCGCGTCTGATGCTGTGGCGGTACTGCCGAATCAAGATGACGTGATCGTCGTCCTGCATCGGGAGAAGGACGACGGAAGGAAGATGATGCACGATCGCCATGTCGAGCTCGCGGCCGTTCGGGAGGCGAGCCTTGTCGACCTCGACGGAAAACACCCGGCCTTGATAGACGATCATAGGAGCCCTCAAGAATTGCAGATTGCAGATTGACGATTGATGATTCATTGGCGAATTGAATCTGCAATTCCAATCTGCAATCCCAATCTGCAATCCCAATCTTCAATCCGCAATCATCAATCATCAATTTCCTGTTTCTGCCTGAGCTCATCGAGAACGCGCTGAAGATCGTCGGGCAGCGCGCTGGTGAACTCCATCCGCCGTCCATCGGCCGGGTGCTTGAAGGCGAGCCGCGCGGCGTGCAGGAACGGGCGATCGAGGTGTGTCACGGCACGCAGATCGCCGGGCACGCGTCGATGGAGGCCGCCGTAGAGTGGATCGCCGACAATGGGATGGCCGATCGCGCTCAAGTGCACGCGGATCTGGTGCGTGCGGCCCGTGTGAATGGCGACTTGGGCGAGCGTGAGCGCCTTCAGGTGCTCCGCGCGAACGATGCGCGTCACCGCCTCGCGGCTGCGGCGCGCCCGCGCCGACATCTTCTTCCGGTTGGACGGGTCGCGGCCGATCGGTTCGTCGATCCGCCGTCCCGCCTGCACGACGCCCCAGACGAGCGCGACGTATTCCTTCTCGATCTCGCGATCGTGAAACTGCCGCGCGAGCTCCTCGTGCGCCGCGTCGTGCTTGGCCACCACCATCAGCCCTGATGTACCGCGATCGAGGCGGTGCACGATGCCCGGCCGGCGTTCTCCGCCGATGCCGCTCAGATCGTCGATGTGATGAAGGAGCGCGTTCACGAGCGTGCCGCTTGCGTGTCCCGCCGCCGGGTGAACGACCATCCCGGCCGGCTTGTCGACGACGATGAGGTCGTGATCCTGATAAACGATGGGCAGCGGCAGCCCCTCGGGCTGCGGCCGCGCGTCGATCGGTTCGGGAATGTCGATTGCGATCTGCTGACCTGTCTTGACCGGCTGGTTCGGCTTGGCCTCGCGTCCCGAGACGCGTACATGGCCGTCTTTGATGAGGCGCTGAATCTGGGAGCGCGAGCGCTCGGGGAGAACCGCGACGAGAAACCGGTCGAGCCTCGCGCCTTCGGAGTCGTCAGAGACCGTGAAAAAGGTCACGCGGCTTTTCGAGGTTTGCGCGCGCGGTCGGGGACCGGCGCTTCCTTTCGGCGCGCCAGATAGATGAGCATGACGATGGCGAGCGGCGCCAGGATCAGAGAGATGAACTGTGAGGTCGAGAAGATGCCCACCGTGCCGCGCTCGTCCCCGCGAAAGATCTCGATGATGTAGCGGGAGACGGCGTACAGCAGCATGTAGAGCCAGAAGGTTCTTCCGGCAAACGGCCGGCCCTTGCGCTCGGTCGTCAACAGGAACACCAGAATCAACAACTCGGCGCCCGCTTCGTAGAGCTGCGTCGGATGAAGCGGACGATCGAGCGGCGTGCCGACGTTGGCGGCGGCAAATTGATCGGTGAACGTAATCCCCCAGGGCATCGTCGTCGGCTTGCCGTAGCAGCAGCCTGCGAAGAGGCAGCCGAAGCGCCCGATGACGTGCCCCAGCGCGATGCCCGGCGCGAACACATCGCAGGTCGTCCAGAGCGGAAGCCCGACCCGCCCGATGTACCAGAGCGCGACCACGACCGCGAGAATGAGGCCGCCGTAGAAAACCCCGCCCGAACGCGCCAGCGTCAGCAGCTCGCGCGGATCGTTTTTGAAGGTCTGGTAATCGGTGAGGAGGAGCAGCAGCTTCGCCCCGATGAGCGCGCTGATGATGATGTAGATGCCGAGATCGAGCACGCGCGCCTCGTCGAGACCGCGCGTCTTTGCCCGCACCATCGCCAGCTTCAGGCCGAGCAGGTACGCGGCCGCCAGCAGCACGCCGTAGGTGTAGACCCAAATTTCACCGACGTACGGAA
>QHWL01000076.1:8477-25318 GCA_003222555.1 Acidobacteriota bacterium
GCATGTCGAGAATCAGGATTGCAACGCCGACGGTAATGGCCGAGTCCGCGACGTTGAACGCCCAGAAATGATAGGTCCGCCAGTACACGTCGACGAAATCGACGACCGAGCCCGTGACGACCCGATCGATCAGGTTCCCGGCGGCGCCCCCGATGATGAGCGCGAGGCCCGTGCGGGCAACGACTTGATGGTGCGCGAGGCTCGCCGCGTACATCCCGACGCCGATGAGCGCTGCGATCGCGATGACCGCGATGACCGCCGTCTTGAACGGGAACTCCGTGACATTCAAGATCCCGAATGCGGCGCCGCTGTTCCGCACGTGCGTGAAGTCCACCAGACCGGGCACGACGGTAACGCTCGAATGCAGCGGCACGTTCGACCGAACGATCGCTTTGGTCAGCTGATCGAGCGCGACGATGGCGAGCGGCAGCCAGATTTCGAGCCGGCGCGGAGGCTGATTCTGCCCGGCAATCATCCGTTCGCTCACAGCTTCAGTCACGCGTCTGCCTTCTCTACGGCGCGCGGGGCCCCACCCCCGCGCGCTTCCAAAACCTTAATCATGCTCGCGGGGCCCCACCCCCGCTCGCGCAGGGCCGCGGGCGCTGCTCTCGAGCGTAGACTCTCGCGCTCGGAAGAGGGCGTCCTGGCAGCGATCGCACAGGCCTGCCGTGGCCGGGTCCGTCGACACGTCGTGCACGTACCGCCAGCAGCGCTCGCACTTCACGCCACCCGCGCGTTCGACGGTGACGCGCGGCACCTCACCCGGCGCCTCGAGGTCGGTCGGCACAGGCCGCAGCTCCACCTCGGAAACGATGAAGAGCATTGGCAAGTCCCGCGCGTACGGTTCCAAAAGCGCCAGCTCCGCAGTGGTCGCCGATAGGATAACTTTTGCCTGGAGCGAGCTGCCGATCTGCTTGTTCTTCCGGATCGGCTCGATCTGAGCGAGAACTCGCTCGCGGAGAGCGGTGAGCTTCGTCCATCGGTCCAGCAAGTCCTTGTCCGCGAGCGCCTCGAGGTCGGCCGAGGCTGGAAACAGCGCCAGGTGCACCGACTCGTCGCGCGCGCCGGGCAGGAACCGCCACAGCTCGTCGGCCGTAAACGACAGGATCGGCGCCATCAGGCGCGTCAGGCCGTCGACCATCACGTAGATCGCCGTCTGCGCCGCGCGTCGCTCGCGCGAGCGCGCCGCGAAGGTGTAGAGCCGATCCTTCGAGACGTCGAGGTAGAAGGAGCTGAGATCGACGGTCGCGAACCCGTTCAGCGCCTGGAAGATCGTGCCGTAGTCGTACGCCGCGTACGCGCGCAGAACTTGCTGGGCGACGTCGGCATAGCGGGCGAGGATGTACCGATCGACCTCTTCGAGATGGCCGAGATCGACGCGGTCGACACGCGGATCGAAGTCGTACAGGTTCGCGAGCAGGTAGCGGAGCGTGTTGCGGATCTTCCGATACGCCTCCACGACGCGCGCGAGGATTTCCTTGCTGAGCCGGATTTCCTGCGTGTAGTCGCTCATCGAGACCCAGAGGCGGATGATGTCGGCGCCGCTCTGCTTGATGACGTCCTGCGGCTCGATCGAGTTGCCGAGCGACTTCGACATCTTCCGGCCGTCCTCGGCGACGATGAAACCGTGGGTGAGGACCTCGAGGAACGGCGCACGGCCGCGGGTGCCGAGACCGACCATCAGCGAGCTCTGAAACCAGCCGCGGTGCTGGTCGCTCCCTTCCAGGTACATGTCCGCCGGCCACGTGAGCTCGGGCCACACCGACAGCACGGCTTCGTGACTCGATCCGGAATCGAACCACACGTCGAGGATGTTCATCTCGCGCTCGAACGTCGCCCCACCGCACGAAGGACACGTCAGGCCGGCAGGGATGAATTCTTCGATCGGCCGCTCGTACCACGCGTCGGCGCCGTACTGCTCGAACACCTCGGCGGCTTTCTCGACGAGCGCCGGTGTCAGCAGCGCTTCGTTGCACTTCGCGCAGTCCACCGCCGGGATGGGCACGCCCCAGACTCGCTGGCGCGAGATGCACCAGTCCGGCCGGTTCGCAATCATGTTGTACATGCGATCGTGGCCCCACGAGGGAATCCATTTCACCCCGTGGTCGATGGCATCGAGCGCTGCCGCGCGTAGCGTCTTTCCCTGGACGATCGGCGCGTCCATCCTGATGAACCACTGCGACGTGGCCAGGAAGATCACCGGGTTGTGACAGCGCCAGCAGTGCGGATACTGATGCGAAAACGTCTCGCGGTGCCACAAGCGCCCGCGCTCCTTGAGCGCCGCTTCCACTCTCGGGTTGGCGTCGAACACTCGCTGCCCGCCGAACAGCTCCACCGTATCCAGAAAATGGCCGGCCGGCCCGACCGGGGCGTAGATCTCGAGCCCGTACTTCATTCCGGTGTTGAAGTCGTCGGCGCCGTGTCCGGGCGCCGTGTGCACCGCGCCGGTGCCGGCTTCGAGCGACACGTAAGCGCCCAGCACGCCAACCGAGTCGCGCGCATACAGCGGATGCCGAAAGCGGATGTGTTCGAGTAGTTCACCCTTCATGCGGGCGATCGGAGCGCCGAACGCCTTGCCCACCGCGGCGGCCACCGTCGGCGCGAGCGCTTCGGCGACGATGACGGCGCGGCCCTCCACGTCGTATGCCGCGTAGTCGAAGTCGGGATGAAACGCGATCGCCAGATTCGACGGAATGGTCCACGGCGTCGTCGTCCAGATGAGCACCGACACGCTGCGTCCTGCGAGCGCAGGGACGCGCGAGGCGAGCTCGCCCGCGCCTTCCGGAGCAAGCGGGAATTCCACGTAGATCGACGGCGACGCGTGGTTTTCGTACTCGACTTCGGCTTCGGCGAGCGCGGTGCGGCAATGGATGCACCAGTGCACCGGCTTCTTGCCTTTGTACACGAGCCCCTGCTCGACGAAGCGGCCGAATGTGCGCGCGATCGCGGCCTGGTACTTGAAGTTCATCGTCAGGTACGGAGCATCCCAGGTGCCGAGGATGCCGAGCCGCTGGAACTGCTCGCTCATCGTGCCAACGAAGCGCTCCGCGTACGCGCGGCAGGCGCGGCAGAAGTCGGCCACTGACATCTGGCGCTTGCTCGGCCCGAGCTCGCGGTCCACCTGGAGCTCGATGGGCAGCCCGTGGCAGTCGTACCCCACCACGTAGGGGGCGTCGAAGCCGGCCATCGAGCGCGACTTGACCACGAGCTCCTTCAGGATCTTGTTGAGCGCCGTGCCCATGTGGATGTTGCCGTTGGCGTAGGGCGGGCCGTCGTGCAGCACGAACTTCGGCGCACCCTTCCGACGTGCACGGATCTTCCCGTAAAGGTCCATGGCGGCCCATCGGGCGAGCGTGTCGGGCTCGCTCGTCGGCAGGTTCGCCTTCATCGGGAACTCGCTGCGCGGCAGATTGACGGTGTCTTTCCACTCAGGCATAGGTCTCCATCGATTTTATAATGACTGATGGCCACTTCGTCAGAGCCTCGGCAGCGGGCACGGGTCGAAAGCGCGATCCTCGCGAACGGGTTGAAAGTGCTCATTCAGGAGGAGCACACGGCGCCCCTTGCGTCGGTCTGGTGTTGGTACAAAGTCGGGTCGAAGGACGAGCGGCCCGGCCTCACTGGCTTGTCGCACTGGGTCGAGCACATGAACTTCAAGGGGACCACGAACATTCCCCGCGATCAGGTGAAGGGCATCATCGAACAGTTCGGCGGCAGCTGGAATGGCTACACCTGGATCGATCAAACGACGTACCTCGAGACCGCGACGCGCGATGCGCTCGATCGCATGTTGTTCATCGAATCGGAGCGGATGGCCAACGGCTTGTACCATCCCGACGATTGCGAATCGGAGCGCACGGTCATCATCTCCGAGCTCCATGGCGGGGAGAACGATCCCGATCAGCTGCTCGATCAGGAAGTCACCGCCACGGCGTTCAAAGCGCATCCCTATGGCCACCCCACGATTGGCTGGCTGCGCGATCTGGAGACGATGTCGCGCGACGATCTGTACGCGTACTACCGGCGCTACTACATCCCCAACAACGCGACGCTCGTGATTGTCGGCGACGTGGACACCGCCGAGACGCTTCGCCGCGTCGAGCATCACTTCGGCAGCATTCCGCCCGGCGACGCGCCGCCGCGGGTACGGGCGATCGAGCCGGAGCAGAGCGGAGAACGCCGCGTCACGATTCGCAAGGAGGGAACGACCGCGTACCTGAAGGCCGTGTGCCACGCGCCGGCCGTCACCGATCCGCAGTTCTATCCGCTGCTCATCCTCGACGCTGCACTCACCGGGGCGTGCGGACTGAACCTCTGGTCGAGCTTCCGGCTGCCTCCGCCGCAGCGGAGCGCGCGGCTGTATCGCGCGCTTGTCGAGCGCGGCCTTGCTTCGGCAGTCGCCGGCGCGCTGTTGCCGACCGAGCACCCCTTCCTCTACACCGTATCGGTCACGGCAACCGAAGGGACGCCGCTGGCGGCCGTGGAAGCCGTCCTTCTCGAGGAGCTGGATCGTGCGCGTCGCGAAGGCATCACCGAGGCGGAGCTCGGCAAGGCGAAGGCGCAGCTCAAGGCGCGGCTGGTGTTCGACAACGACGGCATCTCGAATATTGCCCACCAGCTCGGATATTTCGAGACGATTGCCGGCGTCGATGTGTTCACGAACGCCGGGGCGCGGATCGCGGCCGTGACACTGGACGAGGTCGTCGAGGCAACGCGCGCCGCGCTCAACCCGTCGAATCGCACCATCGGCTGGTTCGATCCGCTTCCAGTGGCGCCTGGGGCCCTCGCGAGCAAACGCTGATGCCGCTGGTTGACACGGGGCTCGCCCCCGCGCGCACCACGTTCGAGAACGGCGTCGTGTTGCTGGCGAAGGAGACGCGGACGACGCCGGCCGTTACCATCAATCTCGGGATGCAGGCCGGCTCCATCTGCGATCCAGCGGACCAGCCGGGCACGACGTTTCTCCTGTCGCGCGTCGCCGACCGCGGCACCGCCACCCGTTCGGCGGACGAGGTTGCCGAGGAGCTCGACGGCCGCGGCATTTCGCTGACGATCACCGTCACCCGTCACGTCGTGTACCTCATCTGCACCTGTCTCGCCGAAGACTTCGAGCCGGTGCTGACGCTTCTGGGCGACATTCTGATTTCTCCCTCGTTCCCGGAGTCCGAGCTCGCGACGCGAAAAGGCGAAGTGATTACCGCCATCCGCCAGGACGACGACAACCCCGCCGTGCGCGCGGTCGAGGGGTTGATGGCGCTCTTGTATCCCGACGGTCATCCCTATGGCCGGCGTACGAAGGGCAGCGTGGAGATCGTCGAAGGGCTGACGCGCGAGCGACTGATGTCGATTCATCGCGAGCGCTTCGCGCCGAGCGCATTGTCGGCCGTGGTTGTCGGCGACGTCGACGTCCGCCGCGTCCGCGACGTGAGCGCGCGCGTGTTCGAAAAGTGGAAGACCGCCGCCCCCGCGCCGGTGTCTCTCTCGCGCGTCGCGCCGGCAACGCGGAGGCAGCGACTCATCATTCCGATGATGAACAAGGCGCAGGCCGACGTCGCCTATGGATTCACGACGATTGCCCGTGCCGACCCGGCCTACTACGCGTGGTGGTTGATGAATCACGCGCTCGGCCAGTACTCGATGAGCGGCCGGTTGGGCGACAGCATCCGCGAGCGCCAGGGGATGGCGTACTACGTGTTCAGCTCGCTCGATGCCAACGTGGTCGAAGGGCCGCTGCAGGTGCGGGCGGGCGTGAGTCCGGCAAACGTCGATCGCGCCATTCGGTCGATTGACGAGGAAATCGCGCGGCTTGCGCGTGAGGGTATTACGTCGAAGGAGCTCGACGATTCGAGACAGTATCTCATCTACTCGATGCCGCGGGCGCTCGAGACCAACCCCGGCATCGCGAATTTCCTTCAGAACGCGGAATTCTTCGATCTCGGCCTCGACTACGACCGTCGGCTTCCGGATTTGCTCCGGGCCGTCACGGTCGACGACGTCCGCGCGGCGAGCTCCGCCCTGGATCCGGCGCGCGCCACCATCGTCGTCGCCGGGCCGTATGAAGATCGAGGCTAAGAAGCTACACCACGGTGGTAGCGCTTTTCCGGGATCATTCGTGTCTACCAAGGCCGTATTTTTCGACGTCGACTTCACGCTCATTTATCCAGGGCCGATGTTTCGCGGCGAAGGGTATCGAGCGTTCTGTTCGCGCCACGGCATCGAGGTCGACGAAGCGAAATTCGAGCGGGCGGTCGTCAGCGCGGCATCGCTGCTCGACGGGCCCGAGGACACGCCCTACGACGCGGAGATCTTCATCGCCTACACGCGGCACATTATCGAACAGATGGGGGGGCGCGGCGCGGACGTCGATGCGTGTGCGCGCGAAATCTACGCGGAGTGGGCGGCGTGCCAGCACTTCGAGCTGTACGAGGAAGTCCCCGCCGTGCTCCGGGCGCTTGCCGGAGCGGGTATCCGCCTCGGGTTGATTTCCAACTCGCACCGTTGCCTCGCGTCCTTCCAATCGCACTTCGAGCTGGACGGACTCATCGCCGCGAGCGTGTCGTCGTCGGAGCACGGGTTCATGAAGCCGCACCCGAGCATCTTCTCGGCGGCGCTGCGGCTGGTCGAGGTACCCGCGGCGCAGGCGGTGATGGTTGGCGACAGCGTGCGACAGGACGTAGACGGCGCGCTGGGAGCCGGCATGTGCGCGATTTTGCTGCACCGTGGCGACGGGACGCATCCCCGCGAGCGCGAGCTGGCCCGCCGCGGCGTCCCGGTCATTCGCTCGCTCGCAGAGCTGCCTCCACTGATCGTCGGCGCTTGAGAATTTTTTACGATTGTAAATTCCCTACCCCGGCGGCCAGTGCATGCCGCGGCCACCGAGCAGATGCAGATGAATATGAGGCACGGTCTGACCCCCGTCGCGGTTGGTGTTGAACACGGTACGGAAACCGTTCGTCGAGATGCCGCGCTCTTTGGCGATGGCGGCGGCGCGACGCACCAGTTCGCCCACGATCTGATCGTCTTCAGGCGAGAGATCGTTCAGCGAACTGATGTGGCGCTTGGTGACGACGAGCACATGCGTCGGCGCCTGCGGGTTGATGTCGTTGAACGCGAGGATGCGGTCGTCTTCGTAGACGTTCGACGCGGGAATGTCGCGGGCGATGATTTTGCAGAAGAGGCAATCAGCCATGGCCTCCAATTCTAATGTGCGGAATGGTCAAGACGAGAGGCTTTCACTAGGCTCTTCACATAAACCCCGGCCACCCAAAGCACGAAAACACGAAACCAACCTTTGTTCTTCTTCGTGTCTTCGTGATTTCGTGGTTGCATTTAACCGACGCCGTCGCTCGACCGCCGTTCAACAACGGCCGTGCGCGCGATGCCTCGAAGATCTCGCCGCAGCCCCATCATTCTGAGCCCGGGCGCGTTCCCGATCAGCGTTTCGATGGCGTCGTCCTGGCCGAATCCGAATTCGAAGATCAGATATCCTCCCGCGCGGAGCCGCGCCGGCGCGCGGCCGACCAGCCGCGTGATGATCTGCAGTCCGTCGCTGCCGCCGAAGAGGGCGATCTCCGGCTCGTAATCGCGCACCTCCGGTTGCAGACCGGTCCGGTCCCTGCTGGCGACGTAGGGCGGATTACACACGATGAGATCGACCGGATCGGCGACCGGATCGACCAAATCCCCGCGCACAAACCTGATCCGATCGGCCACGCCGTGGCGTTCGGCGTTGCGCCGCGCGACGTCGAGGGCGGCGCCGGAAATATCGGTGGCGATGACACGTGCGGCAGAGCGTTCGCGTGCCAGCGCGACGGCCAGGCATCCGCTGCCGGTGCACACGTCCGCGATCGCGAGAGCGCCGGCAGATGACGGATAAAGCTGGAGCGCAGCCTCGACAATCAGTTCGCTCTCCGGTCGCGGAATGAGGACGGCGGGGGACACCTCGAACACGAGATCCCAAAACGCCTGGCGGTTGGTGATGTAGGCGAGCGGCTCCCGTTGGGCGCGCCGCTCGACGAGGCGCATGTAGGCCGACTGGAAGTCGTCGGGCGGCGGCCTGTTCGCGGACGTGAAGAACTGCGTCGCATCCCACCCGAGGACGTGTTCGGCGAGCAGCCGCGCGCCGAGGTCCGCTTCGTCGAGAGAAATGCCGGCCGCGCGCAGGTGCTGTCGTGCGGCGGCGACGCGGTCGTGGAGGGTGGTCATGGGGTCGGGTGGGGCAGGTGGGTCGGGTGAGGCAGGTGAGCCTACCAGACCCACCTGCCCTACCAGACCTTCAAGACACCGCCGTGGCGTCCCTGAGCTTCTCGGACTGGTAATGGGTGACGACATTGTCGAGCAGCTCGCCGAGATCGCCGTTCAGCACTTCGGTGAGCCGGTGCGTCGTGTAGTTGATCCGGTGGTCGGTAACCCGGTTCTGCGGAAAATTGTACGTCCTGATTTTTTCCGATCGCTCCCCCGTGCCGACCTGGCTGCGCCGGTCCTTGGCGATCGCTTCCTGCTGCTTGCGCAGCTCCATCTCGTAAAGGCGCGACCGCAGAACCTTCATCGCCTTCGCGCGGTTCTTGACCTGCGATTTCTCGTCCTGTTGCGACACGACCACGCCGGTGGGGATGTGGGTGATGCGAACGGCGGAGTACGTCGTGTTCACGCTCTGGCCGCCGGGACCGCTCGAGCAGAACGTGTCGACGCGGAGATCCTTGTCGCTGATGTGAACGTCAACTTCTTCCGCCTCCGGGAGCACCGCCACGGTGGCCGTCGATGTATGGATGCGGCCGCTGGCCTCGGTCGCAGGGACGCGCTGAACCCGGTGGCCGCCGCTTTCGTATTTCAACCTGCTGTAGACGCCGCGTCCTTCGATGATGGCGATGACTTCCTTGAGGCCTCCGACGCCCGTGTCGTTGCTCGACATCAGTTCGAGCCGCCAGCCCTGCCGCTCGGCGTACTTGCTGTACATCCGGAAGAGTTCCGCGGCAAAGAGCGCCGCTTCGTCGCCGCCCGTGCCGGCGCGGATTTCGAGCACGACGTTTTTCTCGTCGTTCGGGTCCTTCGGCACGAGCAGCACCTTCAGCTGGCCAAGCACCGCGTCGCGCCGCGCGGTCAGCGACTTGAGCTCTTCCTGCGCGAGCTCGCGCATGTCGGCGTCGCCGGAAGAGGCGACCTCTTCGGTCTGCGCGATGTCGCGGACGACGGCCCTGTATTCGCGGAAGCGCTCGACCAGCGGCTCGATCTCGGAGAGTGCCTTGGCGTGCTTCCGGTACTCGGACGGATCGGTCTGAACTTCGGAGCTGCCGAGCAGCTGCATGAGAGCGTCGTACTGACGCTCGAGCGCGGTGAGCTTATCCAGCATATTCAGTTGCGCGCGGGGTGACACCCCGCACGCCCAAAGACTTCGTCAACGGCTCGTACGGCCACGCCACTCGCGACAGCCGCAGGCGCTGCCCTCGAGCGTAGACTCTCGGGCTCGGCAGACACGTCAAACGCAGAGACCGCAGGGATCGCAGAGATCGCAGAGAACAAAGGGCGCTGTAGGCTCAGCGCGCTCTGCGTTGATCGTCGCTACCCTCCAGAAACCGGCGGCAAAAAGGCAATCTCATCGCCGTCGCCGACCACATCGTCCATGCGGGCATAATCTGCATTGACCGCGCTCGAGATCGATCGCTCGTACGGCACGAGCTCGGGGAACTCGCCCGCCAGCTCGCGCCACACGGCGCCGATTGTGGCGCCCGGCGCGACGTCGCGCGCCAGCTCGGCGGCGCCGGCGATATCGCGCAGCCTGGCGAAGAATCGCACCGTCACGCGCATGCAACCCGCTCCGCCTCGGAGCGCGCCCCCGTGTCGTCCGGATTGGCTGTCGCCCCTTCAATCCATACATCGCCACCCTCGAAGAACTCGCGCTTCCAGATCGGCGCAATCTGCTTCACGCGCTCGATCGCGTAGCGGCAGGCGGCGAACGCGTCCGCGCGGTGGGGGGACGCCGCCGCGATCGCGACGCTTGCCTCGCCGATTTCCATCCGCCCAACCCGGTGGTGCAGAGCCAGCCGCACGCCCGGCCATCGGTCGCGCGTTTCTCCGGCGATTCGTTCGAAGACCTTCAATGCGAGCGGCTCGTACGCTTCGTACTCCAGGTGTCTGACGATCCGGCCGAGGTTGTGGTTGCGCACGAGCCCGAGAAATGTCACCACCGCGCCATCAGCGCCCGCCGGGGCGCTGGCGCCAACCGCCGTGACCAGCCGGTCGAGATCGAGCGGGTCCGGGCCGATCGCCAGAAGCGAGGTCATCCTCTCCCAGTATACGAGGTCCCGGTCGGTCCGGCTAAAGCCGGACACGACGGACCCGGCGACGTTTGAACGCCGAGCACGCCGAGCTCGCAGAGAGTTTTCTTTAGGATTTTTCTCTGCCGGCTCTGCGGTCTCCGCGTTTAACGTGATTTTTCACACATGTTCCAGAAGTGATCGAGCGGGCCATGGCCGTGGCCGATTGCTGGCGCGTGGCGGATGGCGCCGGCCACGTACTGCTGAGCGCGCGACGCCGATTCGGCGAGCGAGAGGCCGAGTGCGAGGCTGGCCGCTACCGCGGATGCGAACGTGCAACCGGTCCCGTGCGTGTGCGGCGTCTCGATGCGGGTGGTCCGAAACTCAGCGAACGTGCGCCCGTCGAAGAGCAGGTCGACGACGTCCCCGCCACTGCCGTGTCCGCCGGTCACGATTACCACCGACGGCCCCATCTCGTGAATCCGTCGCGCGGCGGCGCGGGCGTCGTCTGGCGACGCAATCCGGCGGCCGCTCAACGCTTCGGCTTCCGGAATGTTGGGCGTGACGACCAGCGCGCGCGGCAACAGCTCGGCGCACAGCATCTGCACACCATCGGCGTCGAGCAGTCGATCGCCGCTCTTGGAGACCATGACCGGATCGACAACCAGCATCGGCAGACCGAGCTCTTCGATGGCCGCGGCGACGGCTTCGATAATCGCGGCAGTCGCGAGCATCCCCGTCTTCGTCGCGTGAATCTCAATATCTCCCGCGACGGCTTCCATCTGCGCGATGACGAGATCGGCCGACAGCGCGGAACACGCCGTGATGCCCAGCGTATTTTGCGCGGTGACGGCCGTGATCGCGCTCGTGCCGTAGACGCCGAATGCCGCGAACGTCTTGAGATCGGCTTGAATGCCGGCGCCGCCGCTCGAGTCGCTGCCGGCAATTGTCAGTGCTGTGCGCATACGTCAAGATCCGGCCGCGCCGCCGCTGTTTCTCGCCCGCGGTGATTTCCGCAATGGCGCACGTCTCAGGGAGTAACGGGCGAGCTGGATCCCTTTCCGAAGACCAGCAGGAACTGAAACGGCGGGATGGCGTGCTGCGAGATCAACTGCAAGCCGGCTTTGGATGCCGCGGCGATCACGGCTTCCGGAGCGACGCGCTCATCGGGTGCTGGTCCCGGGCCGCCTCCTCCGGGATTGTAATCCACCACACCGACGCGGCCCTGTGGCTTCAGCGATCGCTCGACGTTCTTCAGGAGCGTCACCGGATCTTCCATTTCGTGATAGGCGTCGACGATGACCACGGCATCGATGCCGCGGGGGAGGCGGGGATCCTGCGCGCTCCCGAGCACGGTCCGAACGTTGAGCAGGTTTTCGCGCTGAATACGCGCACCGATCGCCTCGATCATCTGCGGCTGGATGTCTTCGGCATACACGAGGCCGTTGGGGCCGACGCGGCGGGCGAGCCAGGTCGTGAACCAGCCGCCGCCGGCGCCGAGGTCGGCGACGATCGATCCGTCGGCGATGCCGAGCGCATCCATGATCTGGTCCGGCTTTTGCCACTGTTCGCGATCGGGGCCTTCCAGCAGCCCGAGATTGAGTGGCGCGAACAGCCGGCTTTTCGACTTGGCTTGGGCGGCGATCGCGACGTCGATGCCGACTGCCAACAGGCAGGCCAGTAGCAAGGGCCAGCAAGTTTTTGTCAAGGCAGAGCGGAAAGCCATCAAGACTATTATGGTCGATCTCTCGACCTCTTCTTGAACGCGCCCCGGTGCGTTCGACCCGTTCTTCCTCGTGATGAATTAGCGACGCGGCGTGCGTGTCGCGACACCTGGGAGGGGCGGACGCGTGTGCCCGCGCTCCATGGCGGTCAGGTCGAGATCCATCGTTTCCAGGTCCGCGATCGCGAGCAGGGGAAACGGCGACAGGGCGGGGACGTCGACGGTCTTTAAATACCCCGCGCAGCGGCTGCAGAGCTCGATTCGGCGGTCCCTGCGTTCTTCGTCAGCAGCGGCGGTGACGAACGGATCGGCGTCCTCTTCGCAATAGATGCACGCGTAGGTGGCGAGCTCCCACGCCACCGCGCAGAATGAACAACGCAGAACGCGGCGTCCGCCGACCACTTCGGCGAGCGCCGGCCACGATCCGCAGGCCGGGCAGTACCCGCGATTCCAGCTTGTGAGAGCCGCGCCGAGAGAAGTGACCGCATTTGCTGCCGCGTTGGCGAAGAGTGCGCGCTGCAGCGCGTGCGCGAACGGACTCACCGCAAGCTCGGCGACGAGCCACACGAGATCCGGCGCGAGACCGCGATGAACCGCGCCGGTGCGGATCGCGATCTGATCGCGGGCGAGCGATGCGGCCAGCAGCGACCCCGCTTCCATGCCGCCGCTTTCGAGGGCGGACTGGATGTGCTCGGCAGCTTCGCCTGCGCCCCCCGACGCCAACGCCCCGCACAGCTCCAACAACGCAGCGTGCAGCAGCTGGACGGGGAGCGGAATGGGTTCGCCCGCCAACACCGGTACTCCACGCGCCAGCTTCCTCTCGATGTATTTGGGCGGCAAGGAGAGGCGCGGAAGCCGACCGCTGTCAATTGTGTGGGCCAGGTCGATGACCAGGGTGAGCAGGCGCTGCTGTAGATCGACCGCCGGCTTGAGATCGGGCCGGCGCTCGAGAATCCCGTTCCACCGCCGCTCGGCGGCGTCCAGCAGGCGATCGCGAGAGACCGGGGCGACGGGAACATACGGCATGCTAGTGGGCGTCGCCGGCCAGGCAGGTGACCCCGCTCGCTGAGCGATCGAACGGGTTTCTCACCTCGAGCGTCTGTTTGGTCCGTTCCCCGGCCACAAACACTGCAAACTCATGGGGCATGGGGCAGTATATCAACGGGGTTGTTGTTATAATGGTGGGTGATTCTGAGGAGAGTCTCTCAATGATTAACGTATCCGAAACGGCTGCGGCGAAGATTAGCGAGCTGTTGACCGAAGAAAACAAGGCCGGCAGCGGCCTCCGGGTGTTCGTGCAGGGTGGCGGGTGCTCCGGGTTCCAGTACGGGCTGATGATCGAGGAGAACGGCCAGGGCGCCGGCGATCTGGTGTTCGAATCGCACGGCGTCAAGCTGTTCGTGGATCCGATCAGCGTCCGCTACCTCAAAGGGGCGGAGGTCGACTTTGTCGACACGATCGCCGGCGGTGGCTTCACGATCAAGAATCCGACCGCCACATCGACCTGCGGCTGCGGGCAGTCCTTCACCGTGGAGTAAATGGAATTGACGGGTTGACGATTGAGCCACTGACGATTTACCTGGCGACTCGGGTGTTCGAGCCAGGACGTCGTCAATGGCCAAATCGGCGATGAGTCAATCCATGGATCGTCCTCTTCCCGACATTTCGAGTCTGCGCCCGCCGGGCGGCAAGCGATCGAGCAAGCGCGATCGGATTCTCGAGATTTTCCTGCGTCAGGAAGGGCATCTGAGCGCGGATGATCTCTGCGAGCTCGTGCGCCGCGAGGATGCGGGCATCGGCCGGGCGACGGTGTACCGCACGCTGCAGTGGATGGTCGGCGCCGGAATCGCGCGCAAGGTGGATTTCGGCGAGGGGCATTCGCGCTTCGAGCCGTCGTTTCGCCACCCCCGCCATTTCCACCTGATTTGCACCAAGTGTCACCGCTCCTCTGAATTCCTCAGCTCGGACGTCGAGGCGCTGATGGAGGAGATCGCAGCGGCGCGCAACTTCGCGACGACGCAGGCGGTGGTCCAAATTTACGGTACTTGCGAAGACTGCCGGACGGGCACCAAGACGGACACGATCGACGGCACGACGACCGAGCTCGTCTTTGCCCGCGACGCGCTGCGGATTGCGATTGCCACCGAGCGCAGCGGCCTCGAGTTCTACACGCGGGCCGCCGGCCTCACGAAGGACGCGCGCGGGCGGACCGTGTTTCAGCGGCTTGCCGCGGAAGAGCGCGAGCATCTGGGCACGCTCGAAAAGCGATACGGCGAGCTCGTCGCCAAGAACCCGCAGCTGGAGGCGAAGCCGACGTTCCTTTTTTTCAAGGGTGCGGCCAGCGGTCTGTTTGCCGAGGGCGCCGCGAAGCTCCGCGAGGGCGTCGACGACCAGCAGGCGCTGCTCATCGGCATCAAGTGCGAGCGCGGCTCGCACAAGTTCTTCAAGCGGTACGGCGAGCGCTTCGAAGACTCCGAGGGAAAGCGGATCTTTCTGGAGTTCGCCGACGAAGAGCGCGCCCATCTCGATTTGCTGATCCGCGAATACCGCGGGCTGGTTGAGCGCCAGGATCGGCGGTCGCCGGCGCACGCCGCTGTCGCGAAGCCGCGGCGTTGATCGATCTCCATACCCACACGACCGCGTCGGACGGCCGCTGTACGCCGCCCGAACTGGTCTGGCGCGCGTCCGCGGCGGGGGTCCGGGTGCTGAGCGTCACCGACCACGATACGGTGGCCGCGTGGGAACCGGCCTCGACGGCCTGCTCCGCGGCCGGTATCGAGTTGGTGCCAGGCATCGAGATCACCGCGATCGCCGGCGGCGCCGATGTGCACGTGCTCGGCTATTTCATCGACGTGCATGCGCCGGCGCTTCGATCGTTTCTCGCCCAACAGCGGCGCAGCCGGATCGATCGCGTGCGGCAGATGATCGATCGTCTCGGGTCGTTGGGCATCAGCCTCGATGCCGACGCCATCCTGGAGCCAGGAATAAGAGATTCGTCGAAGGCGGCAGGGCGGCCGTGGATCGCGCGGGCGCTCGTGGCCGATGGACATGTCGCGAGCACCAACGAGGCGTTCGAACGATGGCTTTCGCGCGGCCGCCCCGCGTTCGTTCCTCGGTCGGGTGCGCGGCCCGAAGAGGTGTTCGCACGGGTCCACGAGGCTGGCGGCATCGCGTCGCTTGCGCATCCCGGATTGCTCGGCCACGATGAGTGGATCGCGGGGTTTGCCTCCGCTGGACTCGATGCGGTCGAAGCCTATCACCCGAAACACGATCCTGAATCGACCCTGCGGTATCTGGGGCTCGCCGACCGGCTCGGGCTGGCCGTGTCCGGCGGGTCGGATTATCATGCCGACCCGGCGCACGGCGCCGCTGGCCCGGGCGGTGTCTCCCTTCCCCGAGAGACGTATGAAAATCTGAAGGCTCGACCAAGGTCCGGCTAGAGCCGGACACTGATATGGAACGACCTGTCAAGTTAGCCGATGGTTGTTTCGTGTTCTTTCTCCTTTGGGACGCAGCATGGGTGACGATCGAGGCGGCGGTCGCGACGGTTGATCACTCTGATATTCGCGGGTCGAAACCGCACAATCATGATCCGTCGGGAGCTGCCTCGGACTAGTCGCGCGGGTCGAGCCCGAAGGCTCGCCGCATAGTGTCCTCGAGGATTCTCCATTCCGGGTGCCCCTCGACCGTCACCGATACTGCGTTCCATGTCCTGAGTTCGGGCGCGTTTCTAAGCAGCCGCCGGCTGCGCGTGGTGCCCCTTGGCTTCCACGGTGACACCGATGGCCCAAATGAACCCTAACAGTTCACGACCGACCGCCGTCACGGCCTGCTGTTTGGTTTTGCCCTTGGCGGTCAAGGTGCGGTACCGAGCGTGCAGCCGGTGCTGAGCCTTCCACGCGATCGCTTTCACCTCGTCATCGACGGGGGCTTGACGTTTCCGAAGCGTGGCGCCCATGGCTGGCCGGTGTCGATACGCCCACGCGGCTTCGATGACGATGCGGCGGAGGTGGGCGTTGCCTGTTTTGGTAATCCCACCACGGCGGATCCGGTCCCCCGTGGAATCCTCGCTCGCGACCGCGCCGCTGTACCCCATCAGTTGTCGGGGTTTGACAAAGCGCGAGAGGTTTCCAACCTCCGCGACGATGGTCACTGCCGAAACCAGCGCGATTCCACGCAACGCCTGGAGCCCCTCGATCACCGCACGGATGCGCACGGGGGCCGTCTGCACCGCCGCATCGATCGCGCGCTCGAGCCGCTCGATCCGACCCGCCACATGGTCGACCTCATGAAGATAGTCCAGCAGCGTGGCCTCCTGCGCCGCGTGGTCAAAGTGCACCGCGCTCTTCACCCACGTGAGGTGGCCCTGCGTCCAGGCTTTCATCGCCGTGGGCGGGCGCCGTCCCTGGCGCAGCAGGAACTTGCCCAAGCGATGGCGCGCGCGCAGCTGATCCTTCTTCGCCGCCTCACGGGCGCGGACCAGATCCCGGAGCGCCTCATGTGCGGCGTCCGGCACCCAGACCGGCGTCAAGTCGCCCGCACGGTAACTGCGCGCCAGCTTCAGCGCGTCGCGTCGGTCCGTCTTGACGCGATCGCCGGGCTTCACGGGCACCAACGTGGGCGCCACCACCTCGCACGTCACGCCGAGTGCGGCCAGCTGCCAATACACCACATACCCCGTGGGCCCCGCCTCGTAGCAGACGCGCAGCTGCTCGGCCGGCCCGAGCTTCTTCACCAGCTTTCGGATCGATTCCGGTCGATTCGGAATCACACCCACCGGCCGCACCTCACCCGTTGGCTCCGCAATCGCGACCGCGATCGTCTCAGCGTGGACATCCAGACCGATAAATCGTACCTTGCTCATG
>QHWL01000622.1:0-2078 GCA_003222555.1 Acidobacteriota bacterium
CCTTCTTTCACATCGGGCCAGGCGTCGAGCCGGTGCCAAGCGAGATTGAGATCGGCGAGGGCGTCTTCGGGAACCTCCTTGAGGCCGAATTGCGGGCGAATTTTCTCCAGCATTTCGCGATGCAGCACGTCGAGCTTCACGAAGGACCTGCGGCCGGAACGGACTTCTTCCATTGCAGGCTGATAGAGCGCGCGCCACGCATCGGCGAATTTGAGCCAATCGAGCTTGAAGCCGCGAGCGCCCAGGATACGTTCGGATTCACGCGCGACTCCCCGGCGCCAATCCATCACCGTACCGAAGACGTCGTAGAACAGCGCTTTGGGCGTTACTTCCGCCGCGGCCATCGCTCGCCCCGAAGCCATGGCAAAAGGCGCCGCGAGCATGAGCCCGCCGAGCTGGCGGCGGGTCAATCCATTGCGTGCGAGACCCATTCTCGGCCTCCTTGGGTTCAATATGGATTTCCGTTTCCGCTGTCCGAATCGCCACCGTTATACTCCAAGGTCCGCCGGGTGCGGCAAAGTATTTCCGTCACCCGTCCGGCTTCGAATCCAAGGCGACGAATCTCGCATCCTCCGGCACCTCGAGGCCGAATCTGTCGCGCAGAAGCGGCACCACGTCGTGACGAATGCCACGTGTGGGTTTTCGAGCTGATCCGTTTCTGCTTCGTCGTCAGGGGCTCGGCCATTAGAATCAGCATCAGACCATGTCCCTGGCTGCCGGCGCTCGACTCGGGCCCCACGGTCGTCGCCGGACCACGGCGCAGGCTCGGAAAAACCCTGACTCGAAGAACGAAGGAGATGACGCATGCAGGTTCCACCGTTTAAGGCCACGCTCGCAGCTTTGGCAATCCTCGCATTGGCGATCCCCGTAGAGGCCAGAATCACGCGGCTCGTGGTGGAACACACGGAGACGCTCGGACACGATGGATACCAAAGACTCACCGGCCATGCCTATGGCGAACTCGACCCCAAGCTGCCGCTGAACGCCATCATTACCGATCTCGAATTTGCGCCACGTAACGCGCGCGGGATGGTGGAATACGTGGCGACATTCACCCTCATCAAACCGGCCGACATGGCGAAAGCCAGCGGGGTGTTGCTCTACTTCGTCCCGAACCGCGGCCGTATCAATTTGACGGGCGGTGGATTTCTCAGCGATGCCCGACAACAGGGCCACGTGCTTGTCGCCAGCGGCTGGCAGGGTGACCTCGAGGCCGCCGAGGGCATGGAGACGCTGTCGGTGCCCGTCGCCAAGAACCCCGATGGGTCCAGCATCACTGGGCTTGTGCTCGCCCGTTTCAGCGACATGCCTGCGGGCACGATGTCGCTGCCCATTCTTCGAGGCGGAGTTGCCGGAACCGCCGATCCGGCCAGTTTCGATACTTCCAAAGCCACTCTGACCCGGCGAACTTCGGAAGATAGCGCGGTCGTCCCTCTTCGCAGCGCAGACTGGGCCTTCGGCGATTGCACCAAGAGCCCTTTCCCCGGCACGCCTGATCCTCGGAAGGTCTGCCTCAAGGGCGGGTTCAATCCCGCCTACCTGTACGAGGTCGTGTACACGGCAAAGGACCCTAAGGTCTACGGAATTGGGTTCGCTGCGACGCGCGATCTGAACTCGTACCTGCGCTACGGTACACAGGACGACACCGGCACGGCCAACATTCTGCGTGGAAAGATCACCTCGACGGTCAGCCAAGGCAACTCACAGTCTGGAAACTTCATTCGCAGCTTCATTCATCTGGGCTTCAATCAGGATGAGGCCGGACGAATCGTTTTCGACGGCAGCAACCCGAATATCGCCGTCCGCCTCTTGGCGATGAACATCAGATTCGGGGCTCCCAGTGGAGGGGCCGCAATGTACGAAGCCGGGAGTGACGGTGTCGTCTGGTGGGCCGATTACGCCGACGAAGCCCGACGTCATCCCTCGGCGGGATTGCTCGATCGTTGCCGGGCTACGGAAACCTGTCCCAAGATCATGGAGACGTTCGGCTCGTCGGAGTTCTACAATCTGCGGGCTTCTCCGGACTTGGTTGGCACTCGCGTCGACCGCGACATTCCGCTGCCCTCGAATGTCCGGCG
>QHWL01000622.1:2219-4042 GCA_003222555.1 Acidobacteriota bacterium
CTTCCTCCACCGAGCCAGTATCCTCGTCTGGATCGAGGAGAACTGGCGTCACCGACGCAAGCCGCATTGGGATTCCCCACGATTCCTGGAGTGCCGCTGCCGGACGGAGTTCTGACTCCGCTCTACGAATACGACTTTGGAACACGGTTCAAGTACAACGACCTTTCAGGTGTCATGACGATCCAGCCTCCTCCTGTCCGGCAGATTCTTCCCACTGTGGCTCCAAAAGTGGACGCGGACGGGAATGAGATGGCTGGAATCGCCAGCGTGCTCCATCAGGTTCCTCTAGGAACGTACACGGGCTGGAATACGGTTGCGAGCGGGTTTTACAAGGGTCATATTCGCACCAATACTGGTGCCTACATTCCGTTCGCCAAGACCAAGACCGCGCGGCTTGCCTCCGGTGATCCGCGACCGTCGCTCGAAGAGCGCTACGGGACTCACGAAACGTACGTCGCGCAAGTGCGTGCCGCTGCCGAACGGCTCGTACGCGGACGGTACCTGCTCAAGGATGATGCCGACCGTCTGATCGCTCAAGCCGAAGCCAGCAAGGTCCTGAAATAGCGCCAAGCCGGCGGATGCCTTTCACGCGCCGGATGCCAGCAGGCGGCTCCCCGCCCGAGCAGGCCGGCCGTGATCGGTTTCCATTAACAAAGGTTCGGTCCGCCGACGGCGCTACCTGCTCCCATCCTTCTGTTTTTCTTGGGCGCGACCTCCAGCGAGGATGCCCTTGAGGCCGTAATTGCCCTCGTGACACGCGTACTCATAGAGCGGACCCACCGCGTTCCAGACCCAGGCCGCGGTCCAAGGTCTCGCCCACGTCGTCTGATCGGAAACCGTGAACTGGTAGTTGAGCTTGACCGGTCCGACGCGGTTCCAGCGTTCAATCAGATGCAAGTTCCTGCCGGCTCCTTCAAAGTTCGTCCGGTCGCTGAAATTCGTGGTCTCGACAACCAGCGTGTCGCCCTCCCAACGGCCACGCGAGTCTCCCAACCACTGGCGGATCCTTTGGTCGAGATGCGGACGCCCGTCCAGCGGGACGACGCGAGTCTCGTGCATCTGTTCCTGGAAAATGGTCACGTAACCAGGAGCCTGCACGATTTGATAATTATTGTTGTAGCCGGTAGAGACCCTCGGCAGAGGGCCGCGTATGATACAACGCTCATACAAGCTGCGGTCCTCCCATGAGTCGGCAGGGCCACCGCTGCCATTTTCAGCGGTCTGCTGTTCCCTGCGCCTAAACGCTCTCAGTCGCGCTTGCGCCTCCGGCGTCAGGGCAGGAATTCTCCCGTCGGGCGGGTCGATAATCAGCGACGTTCGCCCGTCGGAATGTCCCCGATCCCACCAGAACCGATTGTACGCATCCTCGACGTCCCTCTCGGGAGTGGCGCCGCGTCGATCGGTGCCGATATCGGTTTGTCTATCCTGTTCGGCCCTCTCTTCGGGCGTGAGAAACTCTCTCCCCGCATACTTAGCGGGTCGTTGGAGGGGCGTAGTGTTGGCGTTCGTCCATGAACCCTGCAGGTCCGGGTCGCCCCACGGTGTCCGCCACTTGGTTCCCGCCGTCGTCTTCACGGCGGCGGTCGTTTTCGCCGCAGGCGGTGGCGTCTGGCCCGCGACGGGTCCCGCCACCAGCGACACCATCACGATGACGGCCGCCAGCACACCGATAGAAGCGGGAAATCGATCGCGCATGGTGAAACCTCCGTTGATGTTCTTAAGCATTTCTTCTCTGCGGCCTCGGCGGCCTCTGCGTTGAACGTGATTTGTTCACAGACTCTTGAGCCTTACTACTTGTAGAATTCGATCTTTGCCTCGCGGAA
>QHWL01000622.1:4085-4363 GCA_003222555.1 Acidobacteriota bacterium
AAAAGACGAAATTCGGCGGCACGACAGAGATCGGCCCGTTGATGCCGAAGATCGCAATTTGGAACTTGTCCCCAGCCTTGACCGAATCGGTGAGCACGACGCGATTTGGCATGTTGAAGCCCTGGATCGTGGCCGGACTCGGGATGCCTGCGCGGCGCGGCATCTGACCGTTGATCCAGACTTCTGCGTAATCGTCGACATAGGCCGTAAGCACCGCCATGGCCCCCGCGGTGTCGAACTTTCCAATTTGTGCTGGAATCGTGAGGTTCGTTCGGAAC
>QHWL01000623.1 GCA_003222555.1 Acidobacteriota bacterium
AGAACCGCGACGTAAACCACAGGTGCAACCTCAGGTTGGCCGCTACCGCCACTGCGGCCAGCGCCGCAAAAAAGAGCAACGATCCCCAGGGCCTCGGAATCCACTCTCTCGACTTCCATAACGGGTACAGCATCGCGTAATACAACAGACCGACAGAGAGCTGGTGGAATTCCCACCACCATCGTGCCGTGAGCCTGGAGCCGGCGCCCTCGTCCGCATTTTGTAGCGCCGGCGTACGGCGAGACGACTGTGAAACGGCTTCAGCGATGGTCTCTTCGTGCCGCTCGAGATCCTCGATCAATTCACGAGCGGTCGGGTAGCGCTGCTCGCGATCCTTTTGAAGGCAACGGCGGATCGTTCGAGCGAGCCCGCGCGGAATCGATGGCGTCAGCTCTGCCGCGTCCACCGGCTCGCTCTCGAGGATGCGGGCGACCGTCGAGGCGGAATCGGAGCCCGCGAACGGGTGCACACCGCATCCCAGCTCGTACAGCAGTATACCGAGCGCGAAAATGTCCGCCCGGCAATCGACTTCCCATCCCCTGAGCTGCTCCGGTGATGTGTAAGCAGGAGTACCCAGGATGGCTCCCTCTTCGGTGAGTCGGGCGGCGCCGGAATCAGCGGGAGCACGACTCTGAAAGCGGGCGAGTCCGAAATCCAGGATTTTGATCACGCCCGCGGGAGTTCGAATCACGTTCTCTGGCTTGAGATCGCGATGAATGACTCCCCGGTCGTGGGCCGCGGCCAGGGCGCGAGCCATCTGCAGGCCGGTGTCGAGCAACGGCTCGGGCGCAAGGGGCCCCCTGGCCAACTCGTCGCGCAGCGTTTCGCCGCGCACGTACTCGCCGACTAGATAAAGCTTTTCGCCAAACTCCTCGAGCGCATAAACCGTCGCAATCCCAGGATGCGACAGAGCGGCCGCAGCCCTGGCCTCCAGCTGCAACCGTTCCCGGCGCTTGTCGAGCTGCGAAAATTCCGGCGCAAGCGCCTTGATCGCTACATGTCGGCCGAGCCGAGTATCTTCGGCCAGGTAAACCACACCCATGCCGCCCTGGCCGAGCATCCTGATCACCACGTACTGGCCGAGGCGTCGTCCGACGAGCGCGTCGGCGGGATCGGCACGCGGCCGCTCCGCCTCGGCTTCGTACGCCGGAGCTTCCATGAAGCTCCCCGCCTGTTCGTGAGATACGACGAGAGACTCGACTTCAGCGCGCAGCACAGGGTTTCCGGCGCACGCCTCGTCGAGAAAGGCGGCGCGGCGGCCAGGATCTTGCTCGATGGCTGCGAGGAACACCTCGTTGAGTCGCTGCCACCGGTCAGGGTCCACTAGGGTGTTCCCTTGGACAGCTCGCGCTTGAGCCAGGCCCGGGCCACGCTCCAGCCGCGCTTCACGGTCGCGGGTGAGATCCCGAGGGCTTCGGCTGCTTCCTCCACTGTCAATCCGCCAAAGAACCGAAGCTCGACGATGCGGGCTTGTTGCGGGTCGATGAGAGCAAGACGAGTCAGCGCCTCGTCCAGGGCGACGAGATCGATCGACGTCTCGCGGTGGACCGCCAGCGTCTCATCCAGGGTGACGCGGACCTGCGCGCCCCCTCGTTTGGAGGCACCGCGTGCACGCGCGCGCTCGACGAGAACCTGGCGCATCGACAGGGCGGCAATGGCAAGGAAGTGGGTGCGATTCTGCCAGCCCTGCTTCTTGTCTTTCAGAAGCCGCAGGTACGCTTCGTGGACCAGCGCCGTAGGCTGAAGCGTCTGTCCACCTCGTTCGCGCCTCAAATAGCGGCCAGCCAGCCGCCGGAGTTCGTCGTACACGAGCGGCATGACTTTCGAGACGGCCTTCTGATCTCCGGCGGCGACCCGATCGAGGATGCCGGATACGGCGGCTGGTAAGGGAGGTTTCACTGAAATGGGCGCACTAACTCCTGAGTTCAGCGTTTTGAGCCTGCGTGAGCGTGTGGGCCTGCCGGCGAAAACCCTGGAGGAGCCTTCGGGTAATCGGCCCTGGCACTCCCGCGCCAATCCGCCGGTCGTCAACCTGCACAATCGGCACGACCTCTCGCGTCGAACTGGTCAGAAAGGCTTCGTCCGCCCCGAGCAGGTCAGTGTCCTTGAGCACCGCCTCGCGGACCGGAATGGCCGCCTCGGCACCGATCTCGAACAGGAACTCACGCGTGATTCCGGGCAGCAGCCCGGCGTCGATCGGCGGCGTGAGCGCGGCGCCGCTTTTCACGATGAACAGGTTCGATTGCGTGCATTCGGCGAGCTCGCCGCGATAGTTTCGCATCACCCCTTCGAAGCCGCCGCAGCGGGCGGCTTGCTGCATCGCCAGCGCGTTGTTGAGCAGATTGTTCGACTTGATGAGCGGGCTCACCGAGCCCGGGTGGTTGCGAACGAT
>QHWL01000624.1:0-418 GCA_003222555.1 Acidobacteriota bacterium
TTGCTACATAGTTCCTCTTGACGTCCCCCAGGGTGCGTGTTACCACTGATCGAGTAGTTTCAATTTTTTAGCAATCAGCCAAAAACACGGGTGTTGTCCGTGTTGTCCGTGTTGTCCTGATGCTTCGTACGAACGAAGCAGCGGACGTCTGTACGCTTCTGTGAGGAGGGAAAAAGGAATGAAGGCCCGGAAAATCGCGCGTCTCGTCGTCCTGTCGTGTGTGTTGTTCCTGCCCGCCGCCGCGTGGGCGCAGGGCTCAGGCAGCGCCACCATCGCAGGCGTGGTCAAGGACACCTCGGGCGCAGTGATGCCCGGCGTCACGGTGGAAGCCGCCAGCCCGGCCCTCATCGAAAAGGTCAAGAGCGTCGTCAGCGACGCTCAGGGGCAATACAAGATTGTCGATCTTCGGCCGGGCTCC
>QHWL01000624.1:436-3057 GCA_003222555.1 Acidobacteriota bacterium
TTGCCGGGGTTCTCGACGGTCAAGCGCGAAGGTCTCGAGTTGACGACGGGATTCACGGCCACGGTGAATGCCGATCTGAAAGTCGGATCGCTCGAAGAAACGGTTACGGTCTCTGGACAGGCCCCGGTGGTCGACACTCAGAACGTCCGCCAGCAGACCACGATCGCCAGGGACACGCTGGATGCGATTCCGACCACCAAGCGGCTGGGCCAGTACGCCACGATTATTCCGGGTGCCACGTATGCCAATCCCACCTTCCAGGATGTCGGCGGCAACCAGGGCGAAGGCGGGCAGTTCGGCATCCACGGGCAGCGCGCGGGAGACCAGAGCACCAATATCGAGGGCATGAACCAGAACCAGCAGGCGGGCGGCGTGCTCAGCTTCAACTCGCAGGGTTTCCAGGAAGTTGTCGTCGAGACCAGCGGCGCCTCCGCCGAAGCCATCACGGGCGGCGTGCAGGTGAACATCATCCCGAAGGACGGCGGCAACCAGTTGTCGGGAAGTTTCGCGGCGGCCTATGCCGGCCCGAGCCTTCAGAATGGCAACTTGATCGACGCGCTTGTCGCCCGAGGTCTGACCACGGACATTTCGATCAGACGGTCGTACGACTTCGGAGGATCGCTCGGCGGACCGATCAAGAGGGACAAGCTATGGTTCTTCACGGCCCAACGCTGGTGGGGCGCCTCCCGGTACCTGCAGGGCAGCTACTACAACGCGAGGCAGGGCACGTTGTTCTATTCGCCGGATTTGGGCCGGGTCTCCCACAACAACGAATATTTCGAGGACCACAGTCTCCGCTTGACGTGGCAGGCCGCGGCGAAGCACAAGATCGTGTTCTCGTTGTCCGAACAAAACAACTGCAGCTGTCCGTTCGGTCTCACCGGAGTGGGCGGCGTCAACGCCGTGATCCCGGCGCCCGAATCGCGCGGGCTGCATGTGTATAACCCGCAGTACGTGCCCATCGTCAGCTGGAGCTTCCCGGCCACCAACAAGCTACTGTTCGAGGCAGGCGCGTCGGCGAACATCTTGAACGAAGACTCCCGACCGCAGGTGGAAGTGGGCCCGAACGATATCCGGGTTCAAGATCTTGCGTTGAACCTCAACTACGGCTCCGAGGCGACCAACAATACCTGGTCCGGCAGCTTCACTCGACGGTTCGTGAACAAGTTCAACTATCGCGTCTCGGCCGCGTATATCACCGGGTCGCACGCGTTCAAAACCGGCTACTACCTGCAGCGGTATGACCTTGGGCGCGAGGGCGCCTACAACGACTCGAACCAGATCCACGGCGCCAGGGACTACACCTTCAGGAACGCGGTGCCCCAGTCCGTCAGGATCTGGGCGGTCCCGTTCGAGGTGGTGGAGAACTCCACCGCCGTCGGGATCTTCGCGCAGGACCAGTGGACCGTAAAGAAGATGACCCTGAATCTGGGCGTGCGCTACGACAGTTTCAACGCCTCGGTGCCGGCACATCACCTGCCCGCCGGCCCGTTTGTCCCGGCGCGTGATTTCGCCGCGGTGGACAACGTTCCCGACTGGAAGAATGTCAACCCGCGGCTGGGCGTCTCGTACGACCTGCTTGGCAACGGCAAGACCGCCATCAAGGCGTCGCTGGGCCGCTATGTGCCCTTCACCACCGCCGCCAGCAACAACCCGGCGTCAAACCAGGCGTCCAGCGCGACACGTACGTGGAACGACAGCAACGGCAATTACGTCCCCGACTGCGTGCTCGACGCGAGCGTCCCGGGCGCGAACGGCGAGTGCGGGGCGTTGTCGGATACGACGTTCGGGCAGGTCAGGGCCGGCAATACCCAGTATGCGAGTGACGCGCTCACCGGCTTCAACAAGCAGCTCGCCGACTGGCAGGGGTCGGTGTCCATTCAGCAGCAGCTGCGTGCGGGCATGGCGCTGAACGTCGGGTATTTCCGCACCTGGTACAGCAACTTCCTGGCGACCGACAACACGGCAGTGACGGCGGCGAACTTCACCCAGTACTGCATCACGGCGCCGGTCGACAGCCGGCTCCCCGGCGGCGGCAATCAGATTTGCGGGCTGTACGACGTCAACCCGGCGCAATTCGGCCGGACCCTGAACCTGGTCACCCAGGCATCGCACTACGGCAATCAGACCGACGTCTACAACGGCGTCGATGTCACCGTCACGTCGCGATTCGGGACGGGCGGCCAGTTCGCCGGGGGCCTGAGCGTGGGACGCGACGTGACCGACAACTGCTACGCGTTGGGTAATCCGCAATTAGTTTTCGCTGCCAGCAACACGTCGCCACCCACGGTCACGGCGGGCACCACCCAACCGAGAACCACGGATTTCTGCCACGTCAGCCCGCCGTGGTTAGCGGGGACGCAGGTGAAATTCCTGCTCGTCTATCCGTTGCCTTTGGGTCTCCAGGCGAGCGCGACATATCAGAACATGTCCGGCATTCCGGTCTCGGCGAACAACCCGTTTACCAACGCGCAGATCGCGCCTTCGCTCGGTCGCAACCTCGCGGCCGGCAGCACCGCCCAGGTGCGGATCGACATGATTGCCCCGCAATCGCAGTACGAAGATCGGCTCCAACAGCTCGATGTCCGCGTCGCCAGAATTTTCCGCTTCGGAAAGGCCCG
>QHWL01000625.1:0-1490 GCA_003222555.1 Acidobacteriota bacterium
TAACGCAGGTTGACTATCTTGTTGGTTCTTCGGGGGTTTAGCTCGGATGGGAACCTGCTGTTACCCGGCGTTCGGCGTCCAATTGATCACAAATTGATCACAAGTCATTTCTCGCGGCGCATGCCCGACACCAATCAGCGCCGGACGCCAGAGAGTCCACAGAGGTCGGTGCCCCGAAATAACGTCTTGGCCCTTTTGATTTTCTCACCAACAGCCGGAGCCATCGGGACTTGATTTGGCTCCAACCGCGACCTGCGGAGTGACAGGCCGGGTTCAGTCAAAGCACAACGCAGCCGACCCCGGAAAATTGGGATCGGCTGTCCTGCCTCGTGGTCGTTCAATGCCAGTCTGAAGAACATCACGCCCATTCGGACATCTGAGCCGCCGCGAAACCGGATGCTCTCGAGCGGCAGCCGGATCTCGACCGTGTAGCCCTGCTCGTCGATGTGGCCCGCGCTCTGCCAGATCCAATCGGGCGAGCTATCCTCGCCGTTCGACCCGGTGTTCAGGGCGTCCATCTGAATGCCGCTCGGGTTGACGAACATGTGGTACGCGACCTGACCGGCGCGGCTCGAGTCCAGGCTGAAGGCCACCCAATCGTCGTTCCACGCGTTGTCGCGGCGCGTGATGGTCGTCCGGCCCGGCTTTTTCAGAAATCGAAGGTGACGTTGAACCGCACGAATCGCGGATTGAGCACGGTCGTCGGCGCCAGCCACGTCGCGCCGTTCGTGATCGGGTCGTACGTCTGATTGAACGCCGTCCCGGTGTTGCTGTTGAACAGGTTGTACAGGTCGATCGCGATGTTGGTCCTGGTCCGGCCGAATTTCAGGATCTTTCCCGCCCGGAAGTCGATGGCGTTGAGGCGATCCGCGTACTGGTGTCCCAGAGGCAGGAGGTTGATCGTTTGGAACGCCTGGCCGGGCGCAAGGGGCCGCCCCGTCTGCTGCTGCAGAATCTCGCTCGTCACGTTGTAATTGGCCGACAGCGCTGCCCCGTTGCTCGCCACGAACGTCGCGTTCGTCGCCGGCTGCACGTTGGGCAGCGAGCGGAACGAGCTGCTCACGAGCACATCGAATTTCGGGATCGTGTACGACACTAAACCGCGGAGCGAGGTGAGCCAATCCTCCGACACGGCGCAGGATGCAGGTTGCTGGTTGACCACCACTGACCCGACGGTGACCAGGGTCTCCGGGAGCTTGCTCGTGATGGCGCAGTAGTCCCGTACTCCCCGACCGCCGCTCGTACCAGCTTGAAGGAACAATCCATTACCCGGCCGGGCGCTCACTTGTATGTCCACTCCGTGCCAGTACGTGGTGACGTCGCCGTAGTCGCTGGCGAACGTGTAGTAGTTGTCGGTTGCTCAAAGCGCGCTGCGGGTATTACGTGTGAGGAAGGTCACCGGGTAGCCGCCACCGCCGGGAAGGTTCGCGTTGAGCGGAGCGGTAATCGTGACCCGATCGAAATCCTGGGGGCTAATCGCCAGATTGTCG
>QHWL01000625.1:1513-3439 GCA_003222555.1 Acidobacteriota bacterium
GCTCAGGTCCAACGCGACGCGCCGCAGGATCTGGTGTTGAACGGCCAGGCCGAACTGCCAGTCGTACGGCCTAATTCCCCACCCGTGTTGGACGTCGGGGTTCACTCGGGTCGTGCCCAACGGGTTGCCGAAGTTCAAGTTGGCCCACGCGCCGCAGTTGTCGCCGCCGGCCGCCAGATTATTCTGCGCGGCAGGATTCAACAGATTGCAATCCGGAGTGAAATTACGGTTGCCGTCGGTCCAGCTGCGATTCGTGGTCTGCTGGAAGGTCACGGCCGGATTGTTGATGGTGTATAGCCCCTCGTTGTTCGCGGACTGAAGATACTTGCTGATGTTCAGTTTCAGTGACGTTTTGCCGTTGCCGAACACGTCGTACGCCAATCCCAACCGCGGCGTGATGTCATGGTAGCCGGTGACGCCGTCGTGCCGCGGGAAGATGTACCGGCTGCCGAACTGATTGTTGGCGAGGATGCCGTTCTCGTCGGCCGGGAACCAGCTCCACGCGTGCTCGTATCGCAGAGCGCCTTGCAGGGTCAGACGATGGTAGGTCCATTGATCCTGCGCGTACAACCCGTCGTACCGCGTGCGGTTGCTCAGTTCGTGCGGGGCATCGCGCATCGTGAATTGGATCGGGACGCCGTTGCTGAACGTGTAGCTCAGTTGATTGTCGGCGTTCTGGAACTGGTGGTACACCTCGTACGCGGCGTGGTACCCGAATTTCAAGTTGTGAGAGCCGGTTACGTACGACAGCGACGCGCGCCACACGTTGTGCTGCTGATCGTTGGACGCGGACGAATTCCACCCGCGATACACGAAATTTGGAACCGGCACACCGGCCGCCGTGCTCTGTTCGGTCACCGCAATCAGGTCTGAATTCGATCCAGCCGGAATGTAGCCGCCCCACTTGCTGCTGAACGACGACAGGCCCGCCTCGAGCAGCAGGCGGGTGGTGAGGGGCGACGACCATGTTGCCTGCGTAATCTTCTCGCGATCGTCCCACATGTTGTCCGATTCGGGCGAAGTGCCCGAGGTCGTGCCGATCGTGCCAAGCGCCACCCAGTTGTCGCCCCGGTCGCGGCACTGCTGCCCGCCGTTGACGAGCGCCGATCCGGTGCAGTTCTTCTGATATTCGTAATAGACCCCGAGCTTGTTCCTCGGCGTGACCTGGCCGGTCAGACGGATCGCTTCGATCATCTTGTCGCCCGCCGACCGCGCCTTCACGTTCGGGTCTTTCACGTAGTTCCACTTCGAGGCATCTCCGACGTTCAAGTTGCCGTACAGACCCGGGATATCCGCGTGGGTGCCGTACGTACGCACGTTGTTGAAGAACCACAGCCGGTCCCGCTTGACGGGTCCGCCCAACGCGAGGTTCGAGTCCCAGTTCTTGATGAGGCCCGGCGGTTCCGTAATCCCGGCGCTCCGCAACCAATCGTCGAGGTTGCTCGCTTGCGACCATGTGCCGGCCGTACTGGCGAATGCCGTACCACTGAAGTTGTTGCCACCCGTTTTAGGAATGATGTTGAAGGCTGGTCCGCCGCGGTCGGTCTCCCCCATTCCGCCGGCGACGGTCACCTGCAGCTCCTGTGCGTTCGCGAAATCGTAGGCAAAACTCGAGACGCCGCCGCCGTTGAACGCCGACCCGACGTTCATGCCGTCGATCTGGACCGTTCCCTCGTTGCCGCGTCCCCCCCGCGACGTGAAGAAGAAATTGACCGCCGTTCCGGTCATCGACACCGTCGAATTCACGTCGAGGGTCACCGACTGAACGCCGGACACCATGGCCAGGATGTTGCCGTATGTGCGCGATGCGGGAACGGCCGCGAGGACCGCATTCGAAAGCACGACCTCTCGTTTCGTGCTCGTCTGCACGTCGACGATTGGCGTCTCGCCGGTGACGGTGACCGTTTCAGCCACGGCCCCGACGCG
>QHWL01000626.1 GCA_003222555.1 Acidobacteriota bacterium
CGAGCGACCCGATGCCACCGCGGAATTGACCCAATGGGATCCGGACACTCCGTACCTGACGAAGATCAGTGAAGCCTCCCCTCGCGACAGGTATCGAGCCTATCTGGGTCAACGTACGAAGTACTCGAGAAGCCCGGCGTTCTACCTCGACCTCGCGGATTTTTTTCTGAGCCACGGCGATCGTGTGCTGGGTCGGCGCCTCCTGACAAACGTCGTCGAGCTCGATCCCGACGACGTTCACCTTCTGCGAGTCGCAGCCCATCGTCTGCAGTCATCTGGCGAGCTGCAGCTCGCCACCATGTTGTTCGAGAAAGTCAGGTCGCTTCTGCGATTCGATCTTCAGGCCCGGCGCGATCTGGCGCTCGCATTGACCGAACTCGCGGACCGGAGGCGCGCGAAGATCGGACGTTTCGACAGCGTCGTCATCGCCGATTACCAACGCGCCATGAGGCTTCACCGCGAGATTCTGACGGGACGGTGGGACGGCTGGTTCAACCAATCGCACATCCTGGCGTTGACGGACCTGAACCGGATCATTGCCATGCTCCGGGAGAACGGGATTGCCGCCGGCCGCGAGTTCCAACTCGATCCAAGGCTGGTGCGGCCGATCGACGCAGACCTTCGCGTCGTTCTGACGTGGGACGATGATGCGGTCGATCTGAACTTGATCATTCAGAAACCGAACGGCGAAGGGAGTAGTCCGATTTTTGACGCGCGGACTGGCGGCGTTCATGTCGACTCGTCTGGTTACGGCCCGGCGGAATACGTCGAGCGAAAGGCTTTGAAGGGACGGTACGAAATTGATGTCATCTACGTCGATACCTCCGGACGCGCGCTTCTGGGGCCCACGACGGCACGCGCCACGATCTTCACGAATTTCGGGCGGCCGGCAGAACGATCGAGACAAGTGAAGGTCCGACTCGTAAACGAACGCGATGACTACGTCCTCGGAACTGTACGGCAGTAGAACTACGCCCATCAAAATCGCACGCACTGATCGACCTGAGTGCACCCGAGACGGCTTGAGGCCCCTCGAGGCAACGCCACTTGACCCTTGGCAGCCGCAGGATCCAAAATGGAGGAATATTGGAGGAACTGATGGCGACCTTGAATATCAAGAACCTTCCGGACGGTCTTTACAAAAAACTGCAGGCCCGGGCGAAGCGGGACAGACGTTCCGTTGCCCAAGAGGTGACGCATCTGCTCAGTGAGGCGCTCGAATCGTCCAAGCCGCTCTCAATCCTCGACCTGCAAGGGCTCGGCAAGGAGCATTGGCAGGGCATCGACGCAGCCGCGCACGTGCACCGAGAGCGAGCCTCGTGGGATTGATCGAAGATCTCGGTGCCGGCAACGTCGGCGTGGATGCCGCGATTTTCATCTACTTCATCGAAGAGCATCCGCAGTTCCTTTCCGCGATCATTCCGTTGTTCCAAGAAGCCGACCAGGGTAAGCGGGAGCTGGTCACGTCGGCTTTGACGCTGCTGGAGGTGCTGGTCGTGCCGTATAGAGCCGGCAACCGCATGCTGGCAGAGCGATATGAAGCCTTGTTGACTCGCAGCCGCGGGGTTCGGCTCGTCGATCTCTCGCATGACCAGTTGCGAGCAGCCGCGCAGCTTCGAGCGGCAACCGGCGTGAAGACACCTGACGCATTTCAGCTCGTTGCGGCCATTGGCGGGGGATGCACGACGTTCCTAACGAACGATCGCCGCCTGCCGCCCGTGCCGGGGCTACGCGCGGTGGAGCTCGCGTCCTACGCTAAGAGATTGTCGTTGGGTCGGCAATGCCGTGTTTCGCGGTGCCGAACGACCACCACAACTCTTGACAAAAACTTGACACTTTGCGCACGAAAGGGCCGCCTCCGACCGGAGACGCTCCGACACGCGCTTGGTGTCGTCGGCAGGAGCTCGGGCGAACTCTTGACAAAAACCTCACAGACTGACGGTGTGCCCGATTCGCGGTTTCGTTGACACCCCCTGGTCTGCGTGCTACAACCCACTTCCGTGTCGTGCGTTGTCACGCCGTCACCCTGAAGTGGAGAACGCCAATGAGGGCATTTCTGAGAGTTCTGCTCGTCGGCGTGCTCGTCCTCGTTATCACCAGTGTCACATCGTGGGCGCAGCTTTCGACGGCGCAGCTGAGCGGCCGCGTCACCGACGAAAGCGGCGCCGTCATCCCCGGCGTCACGATCACCGCGACCCAGACCGACACGGGCCTCACGCGCAGCGTGACCACAGATGCGAACGGCATGTACGTGCTGCCGAACCTTTCCACGGGGCCCTATCGGCTGGAGGCGGTCCTCCAGGGATTCCGTACGTTCGCACAGACCGGGATCGTCCTGCAGGTGGCGGCAGCCCCCGTCATCAATGTGGTGCTGGCGATCGGCAGTCTCCAGGAGACCGTGTCCGTCGAGGCGGCTGCGCCGCTCGTCGACCTGCAGAGTGCCGGGATCGGCGACGTGATCGAGAACAAGCGGA
>QHWL01000627.1 GCA_003222555.1 Acidobacteriota bacterium
AGCTGGCGGACGTCGACTGCCGTCGGTTCCCCGCACTGGATCCGGCCAATGTACTCGTCGGTCGCCGCCACGTTTCTCCAGCGAACACCGTCGCGCGTCGAATGCGCCCCGCACCCGAACCCCAGCCACTCGCCGTCGGTCCAGTATTTCAGGTTGTGGCGCGACCGGCGCCCGGGTCTTGCCACGTTCGAAATCTCGTACTGCTCATATCCGGCCGCCTCGAGGCGCTCCATCGCCGTCAAATACATCGCCGCCGCGTCATCGTCTGGCGCCTGCGACCAGCGCGCCCGGGCCATTTCGTCCTTCAGCGGCGCATTAGGATACACCTCGAGCAAGTAGAGCGAGAGGTGCGCGGGTCCGAGCGCCAGCGCCTCGTCGACCGACTCGAGCCACTCCTCCACCCGCTGCTGCGGCAGCCACATCATGAGGTCGAGGCTCACGTTGTCGAAGCCGGCCGCGCGCGCCTCCGCAACCGCCGCGCGAGCCCGATCGGCGGAGTGCAACCGAGACAGGCGCCGCAATTCGTCCTCTCGAAACGACTGCACGCCGAAGCTCAGACGAGTCACTCCGGCCGCGCGAAACGCGGCGAGCCGGGCCGACGTGACGGTTTCAGGATTGGCCTCGAGGGTCACCTCTCGGTCGGCTGCCACATCGAAGCTCCGGACGCAGGCGTCGATGATCTGAGCGATCTCCTCCGGCTCGAGGAGCGAGGGCGTCCCACCACCGAAGTAGATGGTGTCGGCCGCGGGACGAAGGTCAGAGGACTGTCGTGCCACGCAGGAGTTCAGGCCCGAGTGGCGGATTTCAGCGAGCACTGCCTCGACGTATCGCACCTTCAGCGCGGCATCGAACAGCCCTCGGTTGAAGTTGCAGTAGTTGCAGATCGCCGAGCAGAAAGGAACGTGGACGTACAGCCCGAGGGAATTCACTTCTGACTTTTGCTTTCTGCCTTTTGCCTTTTGCCTTTTGCCTTTTAACCTTTGCCTTTTTCCTTCTAACTCCCCGCCCGTCCCCCTGGCCACTTCAGGTCGGCTTTGCCGTCCCGCACGGATGGCTCGCGCATCTGCGCGCGCGCCTGCCGGCCCGCGCGCAGAGGTAACTTCTTCGGCCCGCTTTTCAGGTACGCGTGGAGTTGCTCGGTCGTAGGATTTGGACCGACCTCACGAAAGTCCATCCCCTCCATCTTGATGAAATCGCACATCTCGTTCAGACGCGAATACCCGCGCGAACCGATGCGCTCCTGCAGCGTTTCCACCATCGCCTTTTCGTCTGGCTCGCGATCGGGATAGTTCGACGTGAAGATCGTCGCCCGGCGATAGTTATAGCGAGTGTTGATGATGAGATTGAGTGTCTCGTCCACCCAGTCCGTCGTTCGTTCGGCGCCGAGATCATCCAGAACCAGCAGCTCCGCTTCCATGACCGGCCTGATCACCTGGATCTCCGTCGTCTTGACGACGGGATTGTAGGTATCGCGAATCCTGCGGAGGAGTTCCCGCGTGTCGCTGAATTGCGCCTGAGCTGCCGTGTTCTGAATCACCGCCTTCAGAATCGCAACGGCAAGATGCGTCTTGCCGACACCAGGAGCGCCCAGCAACAGCAGCCCTTTGTCGAACACGGGGAACGTAGCCGTGAAGGCCCGGGCCTTTGTCACGGCCGTCACCAACGAGTCACTGTAGTCTTGGAAGTTGTCGAGCGTGCTGGTCTCATAGCGCGGGGGAATGCCCGCGTCTCTCATGGCCTGCGCGACAGCGTTCTGACGCCAGCAGTCGCACCGGACGACTCGTCGGACACCGTTATCCTCGAGCGGTCTCCAGCCGGTGTGATCGCAGAGCGAACAAGTCATTCAATTTACAATCAATAATCGACAATTTACAAAGAGAGGGGTTGTCATCGTTCCGTCATCGCTCGCGTCATCGCTTTGTAACTTGTCACTTGTCACTTGTCAATTGAGATGGCTGCGCAGTTTCGCCGAGCACCGTAACTTTTCTTTGGCACGCGATTCGATCTGCCGAACGCGCTCGCGTGACAGGTGCAAGCGGTCGCCG
>QHWL01000628.1 GCA_003222555.1 Acidobacteriota bacterium
ACACCTACAATCCTGCGGCGCCGGGCACGCTCATTTCCTCCAGGCGGAGCGGCGACGGGGAGGGGCTGGCGAAGGGCATCACGTCGATTGGGGATCTCTCGCTGCTGACGCTGCGTGGAGCGGGAATGGTGGGGGTGCCGGGCATCGCCGAGCGTTTGTTCCGCACTCTGGCTTCCCGGCGTGTGAACGTCATCCTCATCTCGCAGGCGTCCTCCGAGCACACCATCTGTTTTGCTGTGCTCAGCGCCGACACCGACCGCGCGGTTGACGGCATCGGACAGGAATTCCGGTTCGAGCTTCAACACCGACTGATGAGCCTCGAGGACAAAACCGGCCAGGCGATTCTGGCCGTGGTCGGCGAGGGGATGAAGGGCCGGCCGGGCGTCGCCGGAAAGGTGTTCGAAGCGCTGGGGCGACACAACATCAACATCAGCGCGATCGCTCAGGGCGCGTCAGAACGCAACATCTCCTGCGTCATCAACGCCGCGCAGCAGGTTCACGCGCTCAACGTCATCCATGAGGCGTTTTTCGAGACACGCAAACGTCTCGCGCTCGCCATCGTCGGCGTCGGCAACATCGGGACGGCCCTTCTGCGGCAACTGCAGCAGCAGCGCGCGTATCTGCTCTCGAAGGGGTTCGACGTCACGGTGGTGGGACTGGCCGACAGCAAGCGGTTCGCGCTGGCTCCCGAGGGCATCAATTTGACCCGGTGGAAGGAGACGCTCGCCGCGGCGCGGCATCGCATGACGCCAGAGACGTTCGCGGAGCACGTTGCCGGGATGAAGCTGACCAACGTGGCGCTCGTCGATTGCACGGCCAATCCGTCGATTGTGGACGCCTATCCGGCGTTCATCAATCGGGACCTCCATATCATCACGCCGAACAAGCGGGCGAACGCCCTGCCCTGGCGGCGCTATACCGCGCTGATGCAGCTGCTCGATCGGCGGCAGAAATATTTTCTGTACGAAGCCAACGTCGGTGCCGGCCTTCCCGTGATGTCGACGCTGCGCGATCTGATCGCGAGCGGTGACGAGATCGTCAGGATCGAGGGGATCTTGTCTGGCACGCTCAGCTATCTGTTCAATACGTTCGACGGCAGCGTGCCCTTCAGCGAACTGGTGCGCGAAGCGCACACGTTGGGATTCACCGAGCCCGATCCACGCGACGATCTTTCAGGCCAGGATGTTGCCCGGAAGCTGTTGATCCTCGCGCGTCAGATCGGGCTGAAGATGGATCTGTCGGAAGTTCGGGTGGACAGCCTCGTGCCGCGCGCGCTCGGCCGCGGCGCCTATTCGCCGCGATTCCTGACGGCGTTCGCGCGCTACGACCACGAGATGACCAAACGGGTCAAGAGCGCGGCCTCGCGCGGCGCGGTGCTCCGATACGTCGGCATCCTGGAGAACGGCCGCGCGCGAGCCGGGCTGAATGAGTTTCCGCGCGATCACCCCGTGGCGTCGGCAAAGGGAAGCGACAACGTCATCGCCTTCACCACCACACGGTACTCGCGCACGCCGCTCGTGGTGCAGGGGCCGGGCGCAGGGGCGGACGTCACGGCCATGGGTGTGTTCTCGGATATCCTGAAGCTCCTGCACTATCTCCCGCAATAGCTTTTCACGACGCCTATCACGAAGAGACGAAGCACACGAAGTCCACGAGCTCGGGTGGGTCAGGTGGGGCGGGTGGGTCAGTTGAGTAAGACCCCGGGCTGCGTCCGGCTCACCTGCCCTACCAGACCTACCTGCCCTACCCGACCTCGTATACCTTCGTGGGCTTCGTGAAATAACGTCTGAAATTAGCCGCTACGACGGAGTGAAGGAGCTACTGGGCGCCGCACTCTTCAGGAGGCCGTACTCGAGGCTGTCGACGAGCGCCTGCAGGCTCGCTTCGATGATGTTGTCGTTGACGCCGATCGTGCCCCATTCCGACGTGCCGTTGCTCGACTCGATGAGCACTCTGGTTCTGGCCGCCGTTCCGGCGGCCGAATCGATGATGCGCACCTTGTAGTCGGTGAGCCGCACGGCTTCCAGCGCCGGGTAGAACTCGATGAGGGCGGAGCGAAGCGCCGCATCGAGCGCGTTCACGGGACCGTCGCCTTCGGCTACCGTGTGCGCACCGTCGGCGCCTACCCGAACCTTGACCGTTGCTTCGCACACCGACGTCTTTCCGTCCGAGCGCATCGACACGTGATAGGCATCGACGGCGAAGGGCGGCGCTTCCTGCGAGAGGATGCGCCGGATTAACAGCGCGAGCGACCCGTCAGCTGCTTCGAACTCGTAGCCTTGATGCTCGAGCGCCTTGATACGCTTCAGCATCGCGCCGAGCTGGGGCGTGTCCTTCGTGACGTCGAACCCCAGCTCGCGCGCCTTCATGATGATGTTGCTCCGGCCGGCGAGGTCGCTGATCAGAACGTGACGCGTGTTCCCGATAAGGGTCGGATCGATGTGTTCGTAGCTCCGTTCGTAGCTCCGCAGCAGCTTTTGCACCGCGTTCACGTGCGTTCCACCTTTGTGGGAGAACGCGGCGGCGCCCACCCACGGCAGGCGCGGGTTAGGGCGAGTGTTCGCGATTTCGTCGACAAACTGCGAGAGCTCGGTGAGCGTGGCCAGCGACTCGGCAGGCACCGAGGGCGTGTTGAGCTTGAACGCCAGGTTCGGTATCACCGAGGTGAGGTTGCAGTTTCCAGTCCGTTCGCCGTAGCCGTTCAGCGTTCCCTGGATATGGGTGGCGCCGGCCTCGAGCGCGGCCAGCGCGTTGGCGAGGCCCAGGCCGATGTCGTCATGCGTGTGGATGCCGAGCCTGGCGTGCAGGTGGGCACGCGCCTTTCGCGTGATTTCCGCGATCTCGCCCGGCACGGATCCGCCATTGGTGTCGCACAGCGCGACCACGTCGGCGCCCGCACTCTCGGCGGCTTGCCACGTGGCGAGCGCGTACTGCGGATCGTCCTTGTAGCCATCGAACGCGTGCTCGGCGTCGTACACGACGAACTTTCCGTGCTCTTTCAGGCATCGCACCGTGTCGGCCACCATCGCCAGGTTCTCTTCAGGCGTGGTTTGAAGCACGTCACGCACGTGCAGCAACCAGGTCTTTCCGTAGATGGTGACGACGGGCGTTCCGGCCGCGAGCAATAGCTGTACTTGCTCGTCGGCGTCCGCCCGCGTCCCCTTGCGGCGGGTCGAGCCGAAGGCCGCGAGCCTCGCACGCTTGAACGTCACGCGCTTGGCCCGTTCGAAGAACTCGATGTCTTTGGGGTTCGAACCCGGCCACCCGCCTTCGATGTAATGCACGCCAAAGGCATCCAGCCGCTCGGCGATTCGAAGTTTGTCGGACACCGAAAATGAGACGCCATGGCCCTGGCTGCCGTCGCGCAACGTCGTATCGTAGATCTCGACCTCTGGAGTCATCGGGCAGAAGATTTTCGGGAACGTTGGCGGCGCGGGCCGCCATGGCCGGACTATACCGGATCAGGAAGGGTTCAACAAAGCGGGCTCAGCCGACGTCTGAACGCAGAGCTCGCAGAGCACGCCGAGAAATCCTCGGCATTTCTTCTCTGCGGCCTCGGCGACCTCG
>QHWL01000646.1:0-2238 GCA_003222555.1 Acidobacteriota bacterium
CGCTTGTCCCGGCAGTAGAAATGTCTTGATCAACTCACCTTCGCCACACACGCTCATGCCAGAAAAGCGCCGCAAGCGTCAACTGCGGTCTTCGACGTTGAGACAGTAGCCGTCGCGATGCGCAGTTCGGAGGAATTCCGGGTGGTGAGGGTCCGGCTCAATTTTCTTGCGCAGCCGCGCGATGGTCTGATCGACGGCGCGCGTCATGACCGTCGAGTCGAGATACCCCCACACTTCCCGGAGCAATTCGTCGCGATGCACGACTCTGTCCCGCCGTTCGGCGAGGTAGCGGAGCAGCTCGAACTCACGATGCGTCAGGCGGACCTGCAGCGTGCCGCAGGTTGCGCGCTGCCTTCGGAAATCGATCAGCAGCCGGCCCACCAGGACGAGGCTGACCGTCGGGTGCGCGCGGCGGAGCACGGCCCGGATCCTCGCGAGCAGCTCGTCGAAATCGATCGGCTTGGTGATGTAATCGTCGGCACCGAGCTTCAACCCTCTGATCTTGTCCAGCTTCTGTCCGCGCGCCGAAAGAATGATGATTGGCACTTTGCCTACTCCGCGCAGTTGAGGACAAATCGTCAGGCCGTCGCCGTCAGGCAAGGTGAGGTCGAGCAGGATGAGATCGGGCGCGAACGTCCGCACGCGGCTCAGTGCGGCGCTGGCGGTGGCGACGGTGTCGACCTGATAACCGTCGTAGACGAGGTTGTCCCGCACGACGCAGCTGAAAATCGGATCGTCTTCGATGACGAGGATACGCTCTGGCACGTCTGGCCTCCAGACGATTGGGGAACGCACGGCGCCCGCCCATCGCGGCAAGTCGCCCTGCGGTGATTCACAGTACGTCTGCCACGGTTATGCCCGACTGTCAACGTGGTAGGCACAATTTGTGACATTTCAGGATACGCGCATCCCGTATATTTGACACCCAAATCACGACGAAGCGGGTGTGTCATGGCGCTCGCCGACCAGGAGCAGGCAATAGTGTTGAATAGAAACCTTTCTATCGATTGGGCGGTGGTCTGTGCGGCCGCGGTGCTTGTGGCATCGGTCGCGCTCGTCGACGCGCAAAATCCCACGATGCTGGGTCATCCAGAGGATTACCCTCGCGTCGATATCGAGCACGGCGCGCGCCTCTACGCTGAGAATTGCGATCGCTGTCATGGCGCCAACGGCAACGGGGTGAGCGGCGTCGATTTGCGCAGCGGCAGGTTCCGCAACGCGACAACCGACCAGCAGCTCCGCACCGTGATCACCAACGGTTTTCCCACGCTCGGCATGCCGGCGTTTGTGTTCGACACGGCCGACCTGACCGGACTGGTCGCCTATCTCCGCAACATGAACAGTATCGACCGCGGGTCGCTCAAGCCCGGCGATCCCTCGCACGGGAAGATGGTGGTCGAGACCAAGGGCGCGTGCCTGTCGTGCCATCGCATCAACGACAAAGGCAGCCGTAAGGCGCCGGATCTCAGCGACATCGGCGCAAATCGCAGCGCCGGCTCTCTCGAGCGATCGCTGACCGATCCAAGCAGCCAGATGTGGCCGATCAATCGACCGACTCACATCGTGACGAAGAAAGGCAAGGTCATCAACGGCAGGCGGCTGAACGAAGACACCTACACCGTTCAAGTGGCCGATGAAGAAGGACGCTTGATTTCGCTGAACAAATCCGATGTGGAAGAGTTCACCGTTTCCACCAAGTCCACCATGCCGTCCTACAAGCAGGAGCTGAGCCCGGAGGAGCTAGGGGACATCGTCACGTATCTCCTTTCTCTGAAGGGGCACTAACCTACATCATGATCAGACATATCTCCCGCGCCCCGATTTTGCTCGGTCTACTCGCCCTCGGGTCGTTCATCCTTCAGGCGCAGACCCCCGTGGGATCCGATCGACTGCTCAACGCTGCCAAGGAACCGCAGAACTGGATGATCTACGGCGGCGACTATTCCAGCAATCGGCACAGCGCGCTGACGCAGATCACCCCCGCCAACGTGAAGAACCTCGGTCTTGCCTGGGCCTACCAGTCGCCGACGACTGGCAGCTGGCAGGCGACGCCGCTCGTGGTCGACGGCATCATGTACCTCACCCAGCGTCCGAACGATGTGGTGGCGATGGATGCCGTGACCGGGCGCGTCTTCTGGATGTACCGCTATAACAACGCCAACGAAATCGGCGTGTGCTGCGGCGCCAATAACCGCGGTCTCGCCATCCTCGGCGACACGCTGTTCATGGGCACCCTCG
>QHWL01000646.1:2260-3157 GCA_003222555.1 Acidobacteriota bacterium
AATCGATACGAGAAGCGGGATGCCGATCTGGAACACGAAGGTTGCCGAAAGCGGGCTGGGCTATTCGCTGACCGTCGCGCCGCTCGCCGTCAAAGACCGGGTTGTTGTGGGGCTCGGCGGCGGTGAGTTCGGCATTCGCGGCGCGATCGCCGCCTTCGACGCCAAAACCGGGAAGGAGCTGTGGCGCTTCAACACGATTCCAGGTCCGGGCGAGCCCGGCCACGAGACCTGGGAGCCCTGCCCGCCGAACCCATCAACATACTGCGATCCGGAAGCCTGGAAGCACGGCGGTGGGTCGGTGTGGGTCACCGGCTCGTACGATCCGTCGCTCAATCTTACGTACTGGGGCATAGGGAACGTCGGTCCCGATTACAACGCCGATCAGCGCCCCGGCGACAACCTCTACACCGCTTCAGCTGTCGCCCTCGATCTGGACACTGGGATATTGAAGTGGCACTACCAGTTCACGCCGCACGATCGATACGACTACGACTCAGTGCAGGTCCCGGTGCTCGTCGACATCACGTTCAAGGGTGCGCCGCTGAAGGCGATGTTGTGGGCCAATCGTAACGGCAACTTTTATGTGCTGAACAGGGAAACCGGCAAGTTCATGCTCGGCAAGCCGTTCGTGAAAGTGAATTGGATGAGCGCCTTCGACGCCAACGGCAAGCCGATTCAGACACCGCAGCCGCCGGGCATGCCTACGTACCCGGCGGTGCAAGGAGGTACCAACTGGTATTCGCCGTCGTATAGTCCGCGGACGAAGCTGATGTACGTGTCCACCTGGGAAGATCAGGGAATGCTCTTCGGCGGCGTGCCGGTGGAGTACAAGGAAGGCGGCCGGGGCTTCGGCGGTGGCAATCTGTCGCCCTTCGTGCCGACACCGGGGGCGCCGAG
>QHWL01000647.1 GCA_003222555.1 Acidobacteriota bacterium
CGTCCACGGCGGTCCGCAGGATCAATGGCGCGACGCGTTCCGCGGCGACTTTCAGCTGTACGGCGGCGCGGGGTACGTCACCGTCTTCGCGAACCCGCACGGGTCGGTCGGTTACGGTCAGGATTTCACGGCACAGATCTCCGGCGACTGGGGCGGCGCGGTCTTCGAGGATCTGATGAAGGTCACCGACGCGCTCGAGAAGCTGCCGTATGTCGACGCCAACCGCATGGGAGCGATGGGGTGGTCATTCGGCGGCTACATGATGGACTGGTTCGAAGGTCACACCGACCGCTTCAAGGCCATCGCATCGATGATGGGCGTGTACGACTTGCGCTCGATGTACGGATCGACCGAGGAGCTCTGGTTCCCTGAATGGGATTTGAAAGGCTCGCCCTGGAACAGCGCGCTCTACGAGAGATTTTCGCCCTCGACGGCGGTGAAGAACTTCAAGACGCCTGCGCTGGTGATCACTGGCGAGCGCGACTATCGCGTGCCGTACACTCAGTCGTTGCAGTTCTTCACCGCGCTCCAAAAAATGAATGTGCCGTCACGCCTCATCGTCTATCCCGACGCGGGACATTGGCCCAGTTGGTACGAGATGGCACTGTACTACACGGCGCACCTCGAATGGTTCCACAAGTACTTGGGCGGAGACGATGCTCCGTGGACAACCGAGCGGTTCCTTCGCAACGCCGTTTTCGATAAAGAGGGCAAGAGAATCACGACAGCGGTGGGTACCGGATCGGCCGCTGCGCGGTGATCGTGTGATTCCGGAGCGGCGGGCTCCTGGTGTCGCGACTTGGCCATCAGGGCGTTAGCAGGGCCCCGCACATGGTAACTTCGTCGGGGGACGGATTTGGTCCCGTAGTCGAAGGGTTGTTTTTATGGAGCTGGACGTTGCCGCCGCCGGGCCCGCCATCACCTAAAAGACGCGTTGGCACGTAGTAGAGGTTGGAGAGACGAATCCCAAACCTGTCAAGAACTCCTGCCTCGCCGTTGTCCTCGATTCGGACGCGGAAGCTAACGGTCTCGCCGAGGAGGAAGAGCTTGGTTCGGTTCGTGGACGTTTTCCGAACGGGCGTGCAACGTTCACGATGGACGACGACACAAGCCAAGCGCGCCGGTGTTCAGTTCGGGGAGACAAGGCTGTTGGGGTTGGGGACGCCTTTTGGAATCAGCGGCCGGCCGGTTCGATCGCGATCGAACCCGCGACGGCACCGAGGGACACGCGTGGAATGTGACGCCGTACGGATGCGAGCGCCACGAATACCATCGTCATGGTCGCGGCCATCATGACGAACAGTCGGGAGGCACCACCCGATTCGAGCGCCCACGACCCGGCGTACGGGGCCAAAACGCCCCCAATGCGGCCGAAGGCGACGGCCGTGCCGACGCCGGTGGCACGGATGCCCGTCGGATAGACGTGCGCCGCCAGCGCGTACATCGTCGTCTGCACGGCGTTGATGAGACCCCCGGTCCATGCCAGCATGGCGAGAACGCCCGCGGCCGACTGCATCCCGATGGGCATGGTCGCCAACACCACCGTGCCGGCGACGGCGCCCGCCGTCATCGCGAGCATGGTGATTCTCGACCCCAGGCGCGTAATGAGAATCGCGCCGAGAATCGCACCGACGACCCCGCCCAGGTTGAAGGCGGTGAGCCCGTAGCTCGCGACCCCGACATCGAACCCGGCGCCCGTGAGCAGCGACGGCACCCACGTCGTCCCGACATACACCGACAGCAGACAAAAGAAGTACGACCCGCAGAGCGCGAGCGTGTCGCGCCGGAACTCCGGTGCGAAGAGCTCGCGCGCGGACGCGCCTGCGAGCGCTTTCTCGGTCGTGTCCACGAAGGCGGTGTCGCCGGGCACGTCGTGGCCCAGGCGGCGCAGCAGCGCGGCGAGCTCCGGCCAACGCTGCCGGCGCCGGGCAAGATAGCGCGGCGACTCTGGAAGCACCTTCACTAGGACGGCCGCGAGCACCAGCGGAACAACCCCACCGACCATGAAAAGCGCGCGCCAGCCGAACCGCGGCAGAATCTCCGCGCCCATGAGGCCGGCGAGCGTGCCACCGAGCGGGATGCACACGATGGTCATGGTCACCGCGAACGGCCGATGCCGCCTCGGGACGTATTCGGACGAGAGCGCCGCGGCGTTCGGCATGGCGCCGCCGAGGCCAAGCCCAGCGAAGAAGCGCAGCACGCCGAGCGTCGACACACCGTTGGCGAAGGAAATCAGGACCGTCAGCACACCAAACGACACGACGCTGCCGACGAGCGCCCCCCGCCGGCCCAGGCGATCTCCGATGAACCCGCCGATCGCGCCGCCGATCATCATGCCGACCATGCCGGTCGCCAGAGCCGTGGCAAACGCGGCGCGCGGCAGGCTCCATTCGCGCATGAGCGCGGGCACGGCCGCGCCGAGCACCTGGTTGTCGAGGCCGTCGAGAATGATGGTGAGTGCGGTGCCCGCCACGAGAAGCTTCTGGTAGGGGCTCCATTGTCCGTCGTCGAGCAGCGAGCCGACGTCGACCGTTTTCATCTCTTGTCTTGCCCTGTCAAACAATGCGCCATTTTACCGCAGAGCACGCAGAGCACGCCGAGCGTTTTTTTGGCGTTTCTTCTCCGCGATCTCGGCGGTCTCGGCGGTTAACGGTTCGCCGTTAGTCGTCAGTGCGTCGTCTGCGGCGGCTGCGCGTTCGGCGCCCGGTGCGACATCGAGAAGATCACGTGGAGCGACATCAGCGCCTGCAGCGGGTGCGCGCCGGCTTCGACCAGCGGTCCGACGTGCTCGCTTACCAGACCGCCCTTGCCCACGTTGATCAACTCCTCGGCCGCCTTCCGCTGCTGCGCGTTCAGCGCGTACTCGGTCGCCACCACATCGAGGTGCTT
>QHWL01000631.1:0-2428 GCA_003222555.1 Acidobacteriota bacterium
CACCCCAGGGTGGGCATTGCCTACGACCTGTTCGGCGACGGCAAGACGGCGATCAAAGCCAGCCTCGGCCGCTACGGCGGCGGGGTCTTCACAGGTTATTCGGCGTTGTTCCAACCGTCGGCCGCAGCGGTCACCAGTACGACGCGGGCCTGGACCGACACCAACGGCAACTTCTTCCCGGACTGCAGCCTGCGCAACCCGCTCGCCAACGGCGAGTGTCAGGCGATGACCAATCAGAGCTTCGGTGGAGTGCAGGTCCGCACTCGCCCGGACCCCGACTGGATCAAAGGCTGGGGCAAGGCGCCCTACAACTGGCAGGCGTCGGTGAGCATCGACCGCGAAGTGCTCCCGGGGGTGGCTGTCAATGCCGGCTATTTCAGGACCTGGTTCGGCAACCAGACGGTCACCGACAATCTGAACGTGACGCCTGCCGACTTCGATCCGTACTGCATCACGGTGCCGACCGATTCGCGCTTGCCCGGCAACATCAGCGGGCAGCGGCTCTGCGGGTTCTATGACCTCAAGCCAGAGAAGTTCGGTCAGATCGACAACATCGTGACCCTCGCATCGAAGTACGGCAAGTGGAAGGAGTATTACAACGGCGTGGACTTCGGAATCAACGCCCGGCTGCCGCGAGGCGCGCGCATTGGCGGCGGGTGGAACATCGGGAACTCGATTTCCTTGCCCCCGGGGCTGACCTTTATCTCCTCCAAGCAAAGCCGATGCTTCATCGTCGATTCGCCGCAGGATCTGACTTATCCGTTGAGCATCCACTCGGCGGCGCCCGGATTCGCGAACGGTTGCGAAACCGCCAACACGTACGAGTCTCGGTTCAAGCTGAATGGCTCCTACCCGCTGCCGTGGAATCTCCAGGCGGCCGCGGTCTTTCAAGACCTGCCCGGAACCTATTATTCTGCGTTCGCCACGTACACGACCGCGCAGATCGCGCCGTCGCTCGGCCGCAACCTGGCCGGCGGCACCAGGACGATGACGGTCGACCTCCTCCCGCTGTACAACCACTTCGTCGATCAGCGGATCGTCCAGCTCGACCTCCGTCTGAGCAAGATCCTCCAGGTCGGAAAGGCCCGCGTTCAGGGCAACCTCGACGTGTTCAACGCGCTCAACTCGAGCGCGCTGCTGAGTGTGAACCAAACGTACGGAGCCAGCTGGCTACAGCCGACGCAGATCATGCCTGGACGCATGCTCAAGGTGGGCGTCCAGATGGATTTCTGATCGACGTTTGAAAGCAGAGCTCGCAGCGCTCGCCGAAAAATGCAACCACGTTAACCGCCGAGAGCGCCGAGACCGCGAAGAAGAAAACGCTAAGAACTCTCCGCGTGCTCTGCGGTAAAACGGGCTCGAAAAGTGCGTTGGCTCTCTTCGTGTCTTCGTGCGTCCGTGGTTGCGTTCAGCAAGATCAAGAACTTCTCTCGGGCTCCGCGGTCTCTGCGTTGAACGTCTTTGAACGTGCGTCGGAGACTACAGTTTCTGCGGCTTGGGTCCGATGCTGATCGGAGAGGCCCGCAAACCATCGATGCGCTCATCATCCACGACGCTCGTCACCGCAGCCGCTGCGATCCTCGTCATTTACTCGACAGTCATTGCCGCCCAAACAGGTCAGGGTGTGGTTCGAGGTGAGGTCACCGACAGCTCCGGCGGCGTGCTGCCCGGCGTGACAGTGGTTGCGACCGCTGCGGATGGACGGCTTCTGGAGACGACGGTCACGGACCGCGTGGGCGGCTACGTGTTCCGCGCGCTGCCCGCGGGACCCGCCATTCTCAGATTTCAGCTCGAGGGGTTCACCAGCGTGGTGGTCCGATTGGGGGTTCAGCCAGGCGCCGAAACACGCGTCGTGGAGCGTCTGGAGGTGGCGCCTCTTTCGGAGACTGTCGTCGTCCACGGGGACGCGCCGGTTGATCCAACGCCATTTTCTCCATCGTCCCCGCCTCCCGTGGTGACACCCGTGCCGGTGCACGACCGCGACTCGGTCTGCGGCCCGGCGAAACCCAGCGCGTCACCTGAGTCCTTCGGGACGATCCGGTCGGGTCGCTACGAAGCGAAGGCAGGGTTGTATACCGCGGGTACCGAGCTCATCATCGACGGGGGGATGCTCAACGGCCTCGAGGTCGGACAGAATCTCGTGGTCCGCCGCTACTACCGTGTGAGGGGGCTGGGGCACGCGCGCGCCGACGTCATCGGCGAGCACTCTGCCGGCCTGCTGCAGATCGTGGCGGCCGGCGAGCGTTTGTCGATTGGCGTCGTGATGTACGCCTGCGACGAGCTGATGAACGGCGATTTTCTGGCGTCGTTCAAGCCCGAAGCGATCCGGACTCCCGATCCCATGGGGATTCCCGCGTACCGAGACGCGGCCCGGATTCGCTTTGCCGATGAGGGTCAGATGCTGGGCGGGCCGCGACGACTGATGGTG
>QHWL01000631.1:2479-8125 GCA_003222555.1 Acidobacteriota bacterium
CTTTTCCGCAAGGGACGCAGTGCTGCAAGGCCCGACGTCGTCGGCGACGCAATCGTCGTCGCTGTCCGGAGTGATTCGGCGACCATTCGCGTCGAGCGCGTGACCGACGCGATCTCATCCGGCGACTGGGCGGCTCCACAAGGCCCATCGTCGGTTGCCCGCTAAAACGGACTACGCAGAGCGTTTTTTCGCCGCGCCCGCGGTTATCGAGTCCACCTGGATCGTCCTGGTCCTGGCGTCCAGCGTGCCTACGACCGTCACCTTTTGTGCCGCGAACTTCTTTGGCGTCCGCTGGTCGCTCAGCGTGTAGACTTCCTTGCCGTCATACAGAACGTACATGGCGTCGTGCTCGCTGACGCAGGCAACGGTGCACTCGGCGTCGGTCGGTCCCATTCGCATTCCGGAATGATCGGCTTGGGCGCACATGCTGTCGGTAATGGTGCCGGTCCACATCTGCTTGCCCGGCGCGGCGGGCAGCCCTGCAATCGCGAGAAGACTCAAGATCAGAGGCTTCATAAGCGCTCGTCTCACCTAATCTTTGCTCCTTGCAAATACAGCCCGAACCTTACGACCGCACCAGGGCGCTCGTCAAGCCGCCATCCGGCTTTTCCGGACGCGGCAGGGCCGCAATAAACCCGCTCCGGCTCTCTTATTCTCCCGGTGTCATGAGGTGCGCGGTCGTCGTGCCAGCATTCATGATCCACACGCCACCCTGCCTGTTATTGTCGGGCAGTCCGAGTGACTGCGTGGTGGCGCCCGGCACGGCGATGGTCACGTGCGTCCGAGGATGCTCACGGTCTGGACCCATCAGGTGGTACCACACCGATCCGAACTCGGGCTTCGCCCGGGTTCCGTCCTTTTCCGCAGCGTCGAGCATCGCTTGTGTCTTCGCCTTGTCGCCTGCCGCCTCGAACTTCAGATTCTGAGCGACTCGATCCAAGTTGGCGACGCTGGTGCACTCGATCGAGAACGGCTGCTGTTGAGGAAAGCCCGACCGGTCGTAGCAGACCAGACGGCTCGTGCCTTTCTTCAACGTGTCATAGGTGAAATCGGGTTTCCACTTGATGACGGTCGCCGCCTCGCGGAGATTCGCTGGGAGGGCTGACAAGGCCGTGGCGATGGGATCGGCCGGCGCCTGCGCCAGCGCGCTGGTTGATACGACGAGTGTACTGAGAACGATCGGAATCATGTTTTTCATTCTGTGACCTCCGGTTTATCGGCCTGGATCTTCCCGGACGCTGGATTGAAACCAGCCCCCGACGCCCAGGACAAGGTTACAGCATACCGCAACGGGCCGAGCGATTTTTCGAGTTTTTCCTGCCCGCCTGTAGCTGTTCGTGACCGCTCCGCGCGGTGACTTCAGAGCCGCTGAGGTGCGACCGCGAGAATAAGGGTCGGACGCTTGCCGTGACGACGAGACCAAACGGAAGCGCGTGACCTCCATCCTTGCGATTTGAGCCGTCGCCGCTCGCGCCCTTCCCACAGTGCCAGCGCCTGGCCAATAACCTCCTTTCGGGATCGCTGTAGACCTTTCCAGTGATATTGTTGCGAATCCGCCGGCTAACGAAAGGCATGGGGAGGAGAAGGAGCTATGGCACCTTCGATCGACTCGGCGGATCGTCGAGCGTTCTTGAGGGGGCCAATCAGGGGGCGGTCGAACGGGGAGGTTCAAATGAAAACGCTGTGCGCGATTGCCGTCGTGAGCTCCGCAGTGCTGCTGGGCGCCCAGGGCCGCCAGCAGCTCATGATCGAGTGGGCATATGTCGGTTCCGAGCAGTCTCAGACAAAATATTCCGCGGCGGCAGATATCACCCCGTCGAATGTCAGCCAGCTGGAGTTCGCGTGGCAATGGCGACCCAACGAGCTGCCACAATCGGATAAGACACAGCCCGGAAATTTTCAAGCGACGCCCCTCATGATCGGTGACGTGCTGTATTTGAGCACGTCCTTCAACCGTGTGGTCGCTCTGAACGGAGAAACAGGGGCGGAACTATGGGCTTTCGACCCGAAGGCCTACCTGGACGGTCCGGGGATCAACCTCTATTACCAGCATCGCGGGGTCGCCTTCTGGCGCCAGGGCAACGAGTCGCGCATCTTCATGAATAGCCACGACCGTCTCTTCTCGGTCGATGCTAAAACCGGTCAGCTAGTGACCAGTTTTGGTCAGAACGGCTACGCGATGCTGAGGGAAGGCCTGAGAAACCACGACACCAAGATAGAGATGCGACAGACCTCGCCCCCGGTCATTTACAAGAATCTGGTGATTGTCGGGAGCAGCATCCCCGATCGCCTGCAGTACAAAGGCGATCCGCCCGGGGCGGTTCAGGCGTTCGATGTGCGGACCGGGAAGCGCGTGTGGGTTTTCTATACGATTCCGCAGCCTGGGGAATTTGGGAACGAGACGGGGCGGTCACCGGCCATGCGAATGTCTGGGGGGCCATGAGTGTCGACGACACGCGCGGATTGTTGTACGTGCCGACGAGCACGCCGAGCGCCGACTACTATGGCGGACGGCGGCCGGGCGCCAATCTGTTTGCGGAAACGTTGCTGTGTTTGGACGCGGCGACCGGCAAGCGGCGCTGGCATTTTCAGGCGGTGCACCATGGCCTGTGGGACTACGATTTCCCGGCCCCGCCCAATCTGGTGACGATCGCTGTTGAAGGCCGAAGGATTGACGCGGTGGCGCAAGTGTCGAAGCAGGGATTCACCTATGTTTTCGATCGCGTGACCGGCAAGCCCGTGTGGCCGATCGAAGAGCGCCCGGTGGATACGGCAACGGACGTGCCCGGTGAGAAGCCCTGGCCGACCCAGCCGTTTCCGACCAAGCCTCCCGCCTTCACTCCGCAGGGGGTCACCCTGGAAGATGCGAACGACCTGACGCCCGAAATAAAGGCATTGGCACTCGAACAAATGAAAAAGTTTCGAGTCGGTCCGATCTTTACGCCACCGAGCTTGCGAGGCACGCTCATGCGGCCCTCGAACACTGGCGGCGCCAATTGGGGCGGCGCGGCCTTCGATCCTGAAACGGGCCTGCTGTACGTGAAAACTTCCAACTATGTCTACGTCAATCAAGTCTGCAAGAACGACGGGAGTGAGTCGCGGATTGATGTCGATTACCGTAACTACTGCACAGGCGCACAGACTCCCGAGAGTCCGCTCCCCGCGGAAATCCTCACCAAGCCCCCATATGCCGAGCTCGTCGCGATCAATCTCAATAAGGGGGAGATTGCATGGCGGGTGCCCTTCGGCGAAGGGAGCGAGACGCTCCGTAACCACCCTCTATTGAAGGGGCTCACGCTGCCGGCTCGACTCGGGACTCCAGGCAATGCGGGATCCTTGGTTACCAAGGGTGGTCTGGTCTTCGTCGGAAGCGGCGAGCGTTATCTGTATGCCTTCGACAAGGCGACCGGGCGGGAAGTGTCACGCGTGGCGACCGGCGCCGGCCCGGACGCCGCCCTGGTGGCCTTCGCGGTCGCTCACTAACCAGGTGCTTACACGTTAATCGTGGTCGATTCACTGCGCGATGCCACAATCATGCGGTGCGCTGAAGTATTCGTTTTAAACAAGGAGAACAACAATGAACGGGGGCCGATAGGCTACGGCAAGGTCGCCACCATCCGCCGGAATTCGTCCTCCGTGAACGCTCGCAGTGTCTCTGTTCGCACGTTTCCTTGCATGCCGGTCGCCAACGCCAATTTGGCGGCAGTTTCGTCGTCTTTGGCCTCGGAGATCACCACTGCGTCGTAATGTCCCATGACGAGAAAGACCTGTTTGATCTCCGCGCCGGCTGCTTTCGCCGCCTGCTTCGCGGCGTCGAGGCGCGAGGGACCCTGCTTGATCGACTCCGCGCCTTTTTGCGTGTACCTGACCAATGTGATGTACGTCGCCATGAATGATCCTCCCGGATAAAAGGAAAACTACTGGCGCTCGGCAGTATACGCGCGGGTCGCGACTTACCAAAGGGGCCATCCCAGGGTGCCATGCCGATAAGCTTGCCAGAACGCATCAGACGGGGCATGCTACCGGCACCAGGCACATGTCGGTTTGAGCCCATTTGAAACCAAAGGAGATTTGTCATGAGTAAGGCGAAGCTTCTCGCCGCGATCCTGGTGGCAACGGCCTTGCTGGGCAGCGCGTTGGTCGGTTTTGGGTGGGCAGAGCCCTCATCTCCTTCGGCGCTCACAGGCACGGTGACCTCGCAGGCGGAAGGCGCGATGGAGGGCGTGATCGTTGGTGCAAAGAAGGTGGGCTCTACGATCACCACCTGGGTGGTCAGCAACGCCCAGGGTCAGTTCAGCTTCCCGCGCGACAGAATGGAACCGGGCAAATACGTGGTGAGTATCCGGGCCGTCGGATACGAGCTGCCAAGCACTTCTGTCGATGTGACGGCGCAGCCCACCCAGCTGGATTTGCCACTCAAGAAGGTGACAGGCACATCGAAGCTCGCGATGCAGCTCTCCAACGCGGAGTTGATCATGAGCGTCCCCGGAACCCCCGCAGACAAGTCGGCGCTGGGGGGTTGCGTCAATTGCCACACGCTGCAGCGAGTACTTTTCTCCCGTTTCAGTGCGGATGAGATGTCACAAGTGATTCAACGGATGGCGAGGCACACGAACAACTCTTCGTTCTTGCATCCCTGGATGCGTCCGACAGAGACGTCCACAGCCCCGCCGGCGTCGGCACCGAGCAGCTTCGCCAAATATCTCAGCTCGATCAACCTGAGTTCGAGGGACACGTTTGAATTCCCCTTGAAGACATTGCCGCGGCCGACAGGCAAGGCAACTCAGGTGATCTACACGGTATACGAGTTGCCGCGGCCGGATGCATCGCCGCACGACGAGGTGTTCGACGCGCAAGGAAACGTGTGGTATTCGGATTTCAACTCCCAGTTCATGGGGAGGCTCGATCCCAAAACCGGCAAAGTGCTCGAGTATCCCATTCCCCAAAATCGTTTCGGCCAGATCGCCCAGGGCGGTCTCCAGATCGATGTCGACAAGGAAGGGCGGATTTACTTCGGCAACATGTCGCAGATGCAGATCGTTCGATTCGACCCAAAGACAGGAAAGATGGAGACCTTTAAACCCCCGATACCGGAGTCGGCCATGGGGGATGGGCATCTGACGATGATTGACCCCGCGTTCCAGCATCTGGATGGCAAACTCTGGGTCAATGTCGCCTTCGCGACAGGCGAGGCGGGCGGCACGTGGCACGTCGACCTGGCGACCAAAACGTGGACTCGCGTCGAGTACCCCCCGGGCAGCCCGTCTGCCCGCGCCTACGATGTTGTTGCAGACTCGAAGAACAACATGTACGGCATGCACATGGGGACTGACAAGCTCTGGATGACCAACGGTAAGACTCTGCAAACCGTTTGGTACGACTTCCCGACGAAAGGCGCGGGTTGCCGGCGAGGACACATCGACTCCCAGGACCGCGTGTGGTGTGGCGTATTCAACGGCAACCGGCTGGCGATGTTCGATCCGAAGACGCAGAAGATCACGGAGTGGAAGGTTCCCACGCAGTGGACGCGTCCGTATGACGCGCAGTTCGACGACAAAACGTATGTCTGGACCGCCGGAATGGACAACGATATGGCCGTCCGGCTGAATCCCCGGACCGGGGAATTCACCGAGTACCTCCTCCCGC
>QHWL01000632.1 GCA_003222555.1 Acidobacteriota bacterium
ATGATGAAATCAGTTCAGGCGCGTCGTTTCGCAGCGTTGTCCGGACGCTAATTGCGTCGCGTCAGGGGCAGCTGGCCTTCGACTTTCGGCTCGATGCGGCGCCCGCGAAAATCCTCACGCTGCGGCGCCCTCCCGCCGACCGGTTGAAGACGCGCGTTGAACCGCCGGCCATCGCCCGACATGACATCGCGCGCGCCGAGGAATGTTTCCGAGCCGGATCGGTGCTCGACGATGGGGATGAGTCGAAGCTGGAGGAAGCGGCCGCCGCGTACCGCAGGGCGCTCGAGTTCGACCCTTATCTCGTGGCGGCGCTCATCAACCTGGCGAACATTCACTACAGCCGCGACGAGCTGGCGGAGGCCCAAGCGCTCTACGAGAGCGCGATCGGGCTGGAGCCGGACTTTTTCGAGGCCCACTTCAACCTCGGCAACATCTACCACGATCTCCTCCGGTTCCCCGAAGCGCAGGCGTGCTACTGCGAAGCGCTGCGGCTCAACCCACGCTATGCTGACGCCCATTTCTATCTGGCTGTGACGTTCGAAAAGATGGGGCTATCACAGGAGGCGCGGCCGCACTGGAGCGCCTACCAGCAGCTCGCGCCGCATGGCGAGTGGGTGGAGTTGGCCAGGGAGTTCTCAGAGTAAGGACTATCAGTATCGGTAATCTTCCGGACTCCGCTTCTTCGGTGTGCGCCGGAGCTTGTAGAGCGTGCACTCCGGGCACCACGCCTGGGGATCGAAACCGGTCGAGCCGGCGATGGGCAGCACATCGCGATGACCGCAACACTCGGGGCCGTCTTCTGGGGGACGACGCCACCGGCACGACTTGAATTTCGTCACAGCCGGCGACACCGCCGGCGCGTCGACCCCGGTCTGCGCGGACGGAGCCCCGGGTGCTGGCGGAGAGGGAAACGACTCAGCCATGGAATCTCATTGTAAATGAACGCCTATGGTCTTTTCTAGCAGAGCCAGGGCGTGTCGTTCTTCGGGAGCGACGAGCGTGATAGCTTGACCCACCTCATCCGCACGGCCCGTGCGTCCAACTCTATGAACATAGGCGTCCGGCGAATCGGGCATCTCGTAATTGATGACGGTATGAATGCCATCGATGTCGAGCCCCCGCGCCGCGATGTCGGTCGCGACGAGCACTTTGTATTTCCCGCCTCTGAATCCCTCGACCGCCTGGCGCCGCTGGTCCATCGTCCGGTCGGCGTGGAGCGCGATGCAGTGGATTCCTGCCGCAGCGAGCTTGCGCGCGAGCCGGTCGGCGCCGATTTTGGTGCGCGAGAAGATGAGGACCGGCCCCTTGGGCCGGCGCAGATGCTCGATGAGCCACTCGATCTTGCCGCCGGAGGGGACGACGAACGCGCGATGCGTGATCGTCTTGGGCGGCGCGCTGCGCTGGCCGACCTGTACGAACTTGGGCTCCCGCACGATTTCGAGCGCAAACCGCACGACTTCATCAGGCATCGTCGCCGAGAAGAGCAGGGTTTGACGGACAGTCGGCAGCGCAGCGATGATGCGCCGGACGTCGGGCCAGAAGCCCATATCCATCATGCGATCGGCTTCGTCGAGCACGAGCAGTTCGACCCCCCCGAGGTCCGCGTTTTGCTGGCGCATGTGATCGATCAGCCGGCCAGGCGTGGCGACGACGATGTCGACGCCGGCCCGCAGGGCGCGCTCCTGCACGCCCATGTCGACGCCGCCGTAAACCGCGGCGCTCGTAATCGACGTGTGATACGAAAGGCCGTGAATCTCGTCCTCGATCTGCACGGCGAGCTCGCGCGTCGGCGCGAGCACGAGCACTCGAGACCGGGGTCGTGCGTCGTTTGCGGATTCAGCCAACTCCGGTCCAGCTTCCGCCTCCTCGGATGGCAAAGACTTCAAACGACTCCCGGCCCCGTTTTCCAACAGTCGCTGAAGCATCGGCACGTCGAAGGCGGCGGTCTTGCCGGTGCCGGTCTCCGCGCAGGCGATGAGGTCGTTGC
>QHWL01000634.1 GCA_003222555.1 Acidobacteriota bacterium
GAGCGGGCTGTTGCGCCGTTACGGTCAGCGTCACGGCAGCTCCCAGCACGATCGCGATGAATGCGTACGTAAACCGGTTACGCATGTTTGTCTCCGCGTGAGGTCCGGCTGCCCGCCTTCGCGAAGGCTACGGCGCGTCCGCCGAAGCGTCAGCGGAGGCGGAAAGCCGGACACTACTGTTTCAACGCCAGCACGATGTACTGCCCCGGCGGTCCACCGGCTCCGCCGCGACCGCCGACTGCCGGCTCCTCGCCGGCAACGCCGGCGCCGCGTCCGTCGGCGCCGCCCGGCCCGCCAAAGCGTGCGGCGAACAAACCGGTGCCGGCGGCGACAGGAACAACAATGAACTGCCGGCCGTGGATCTCATAGGTCGCAGGCATCCCTTCCGACGCAGCGAGAAGCTCCATCGACCACACTTCTTGACCGTTGTCGCGATCGTACGCGCGGAACCGACGGTCTGATCCGGTGGCGAAAAAGACCAGGCCGCCAGCCGTCACCAGCGGACCACTGCGCGGGAAGTGAGCGCCGGTGTTCGGTGGAATCCCCAACGCGGGCGGGGCGAGAACGGTGCCCGTCGGAATCCGCCACCTGATCTCCCCCGTGTTCAGGTCGTACGCGGTCATCTCCGACCAGGGGGGCCCGACGGCAGTCATGCTTCGGCTGTTCTGATTCATGAACTCGTACGGGGACTCGAGTCGCAGCAGTCCGCCTGTCGCGAGCAGTTCCTTGGCCTGTGAGGTCAGCTGTGCCTTCTGCTCCGGCGTGACGATGGGGCCTGCCCTTCCACCACGTCCGCCCTGACCTGGCAGCGTCAGTCGATCGACCGTTGGCAGCGCCTTGGCGACCACGTACATCTCACCGCGAGTGGGATCGACGGCGGAAGTCGCGAAGTTCGCCCCGCCGTTGTGGCCCGGCATGGAGATGCTGCCCTCGAAGCTTGGCGGCGTGAACAGACCTTCGTTGCGAAGAGACTTGACGCGCTGAACGAGCGCCTCTCGCTCCGCCGCCGGCAGATACGGGTTGATGTCTTTCTCGGCGAACGTCTGACGAGCGAACGGCGCCGGCCTCGTCGGGAAGGGCTGCGTCGGGGACGAATGCTCTCCCGGCGCGTCGGACTGCGGCACCGGCCGTTCCTCGATCGGCCAGATCGGGCGGCCGGTCTCGCGCTCGAAGACGAACAGGAAGCCCTGCTTCGTCGCCTGGGCGACGACATCGACATTGCGGCTGTTCTGGCGGATCGTCAGCAGCTTCGGCGCCTGGGGCAGGTCGTAGTCCCACAGATCGTGATGCACCAGCTGGTAATGCCAAATGCGTTTGCCTGTGCGCGCGTCGAGCGCCACGAGCGAGTTGCCGAACAAATTTGTGCCCGGACGATCGCCGCCATAGAAATCGAAGCGCGGGCTGCCGAAGCTGATGAACGCAATGCCCCGCGGCTCGTCGACCGTGGACTCGCTCCAGTTGTGGACGCCGCCGGAGTTCTTGTAGGCCTCTGGCGGCCACGTGTCGTACCCGAACTCGCCGGGATGCGGGATGCTGTGGAAGACCCACTGAATCCGTCCGGTGCGCACGTCATACGCCTGCACGTCGGCGGGCGTGGCGTCGTAGCTTATCCCCTGCGCCGGCAGCGACACGATCATCGTGTTCTCGAAGATGCGGCCCGGGTTGCCCGTGTGCAGCGGCTGCGCCGCCTGCCGGTGGAGCGCGATCCGCAGATCCACGCGGCCGTTGTCGCCGAAGCCACCAATCGCATCGCCGGTCTGCGCGTTGATGGCCGTGAGGTAGCCGCCTGCAATGAACAGTAGCCGGCGATCCGAGCGATCGGGACTCTCCCAATAGTTCATCCCGCGCGCGCCGATCGGTCCCTGCGTCTGTCTGCGCCAGATCTCCTTGCCGGTCGCGGCGTCCACAGCCGCCAGCGTGTTGCCCGACGCCTGCAGATACATCACGCCGTCAACGACGAGCGGGTTGAAGATGACCGTGCCGGTGACGGGGAACGTCCAGACCACGTGGAGCTGTGACACGTTCGACTTGTTGATCTGGTTGAGTGCCGAATATTGCGATGAATGGGCGCCGCCGCTGTAGGCTGTCCAGGTTGTGTACGGCCGCGCTTGGCCCCCAACGCCGGTCGCGGCGGCAAACAGGCCCGCCGGCAACACGACGAACCGCCCTAATCTGCGCATGAAGATGCGCATCTTACTCCGAGGACCGTGTGGCGTAAACTATGCGAATCATGCAAACGATGCGCATTGCACTGCTCCGTGCCGCGGCGGCTGCGATTCTCGTCGTGACCGCGTACGGCCAATCGATTCTCGGGCCGCCAAGCGAGGCCAACCACTTCATCGAGACGCCGAAAGGCTGGGTCCACCCGAAGACGCCGTGGGGTGAACCCGACATCCAGGCCAACTTGAACATGATGCAGG
>QHWL01000648.1 GCA_003222555.1 Acidobacteriota bacterium
TGCCGAGCCACTGAAGGGCGTTGCCGACGTGCAGGCGGATAGGGATGCGTTGGGCCATGCAGCGTGCCGGGAGCGCAGTGTAACACGCCGATGTGGACCTCGGACCTGCGGCCGGCCCGTCCTGTCCGGTACATTCACGTGAGGCCTACGCCATCTGCGTAACCGTCGTTCATGCTCGCAGGTAACCAAGGCGGCGACCAGGTTACTCGGGCCGTGCTAACATCTTGCGTTTCTTCGGACTTCACAGCCATCGAAGGAGTGATCGCCCGAGCGTGATTGCTGCGAGCCGTCCGGCCCGGTCTTACTGTCTGTTGATAGGCTAGGTGCGGGGGCAAAGATGCTTTCCAAGAGCTTGAAGACCCTTGAAGTGCGGACCTGCGAACAATGGCGGGAGTGGCTCACCGAGCACCTCGACTCGGAATCGGAGGTGTGGCTCGTATTCCACAAGCGTCAGACGGGGCTTCCATCCATCGCCTACGACGATGCCCTCGATGAGGCACTGTGTTTCGGCTGGATTGATAGCCTCATCAAAGCCGGACAGCAGATGGTCGACCGCCAATCGCAAACGGTATGCGCGGCTCAAGGCCATCGGGCGCCTGACGCCGGCCGGACTGAAGCGTGCGCCAACTGATCGAAACTATGATGCGCCAAGGCCATCTCCGTCGAAGGTCCCGCAGTACATCGAGCAAGCGCTCAGGCGCCGGCCAGCCGCATCGACTTATTTCGAGAGTCTTGCGCCGTCATACCGGCGCATGTACATCGCTTGGATCGATTCCGCCAAGCGACAAGAAACGAAGGCGAGACGGCTGCGGGAGGCCATCGGGCTGCTCGCGGCGGGCAGGAAACTTGGCTTGAAATGACCCGATCGCCTTGGCGACGTCGCAGTTGAGGCCGACGTGACCCGGATGCTCGAGGCCCTCCGACAAAGCGCCGGAACCGCTCGTCGGGCTGGTGATCAGCGCGGGTGTTCTGGAAATTCAGCGCGCGGAGAGGCTATGGTGGTGAGGCGCAATCAGGCCACGCGTGACGTGGCATGAGGGAGAGGAGTGCATATGGCAGCCGGGCAAAGACGGAGTATGGCGGCGCGGGCGGCGGCGGCGCTGGCGTTCCTGTGCGGAGTGTGCGGACTTCTCGCGGGCGTGACGGCGCACGTGTGGAAGCTTGGAGCGACTGGCTGGTTTGCCGGTGGCGCATTGCTCACGTTGCTGGCGCTGTTCGCGCTGGTCGACGGTGCGCTTGCCGCTCAACATCGGTAGGTTTGCGACCGCGGCCGACCAAAGAACGGTGCCGCGGGAATTCGGATGGCGCGGCGCATCTGGCGGAGGCGTGCGCATCGCGATCACCGTCGGCGATTCCGGCTGGGGTCGCGCTTTGTGCAGCGGCGTGTTGGATGTACTTCGGAGCAAGTACGGCAAGACTGCGGAGCGCGACAAGTTGATCGGACGGATTGAATGGACGGGCGATGAAAGTCGGATGAAGGCCCACTCAGGGTGGGCCGCCTTGGTCGTTCTCGGCACGCGCAGCGGTGAACTACAGGTAATCGACCGGTGCCGCATGGAGCTAGTCGAGAACGATGAAGCGTCGTGGGCAAAGCAGCCCTATCATGCGGCCGAACGCTTGAACGCTGGTGAGGCACGCGATCTGGTCAAACGGGGCCTGGAGACGGCGCGCCGAATCGCGGTCCGAGAAATGCGAACGGCCGTCAAACGCGCACGCGAAGCGGGACACGATGTCGCCGCCTGCGCGGTCCTCGTGGTCGATCCCATGCCTGATTGGAGCGTCGACGAGATCCTTGCCGTGCATTTCCGGATGCACAAAGCTGAGGGAGTGCTCTTCCGCGACGCGCTTGCTCGTGCCGCCAGAGCGTCCGGCTTGAGACTCCTCGAGATACCCGAGAAACAGCTGGATGAGCACTCCGAACGAGCACTCGCGACTTCGGTGAGCAGCTTGCGGAAGACGGTCGCGTCGCTTGGGAAGTCGGTGGGCCCGCCTTGGGGCAAGGATCAGAAGGACGCCTCGCTCGCTGCCATGGTCGCGCTGCACGGACGCACATGAAGGCTCTCGCGGTGACAGCTCCGGTGGTCATCGTCCTCGCCGTTGGAGCGTGGGTGGCATGTCATGGTTGGCGTGCGGTCCAGCCCGAAGTGTTCTCGCGGCTCAGTGATCTCGAATACGGCTGGCCTCATAAGGCCCGCCTTGTGTCACCGACAGCCGCTTCTCGGATGCAGAGGCGAAATCCATGCTCATAGGCGCGCATTCGATTATCTACAGCACGAGTCCCGAGGCCGATCGCGCTTTTCTGCGCGATGTGCTCAGGCTTCCCAACGTCGATGTGGGCGGCGGATGGCTGATCTTCGGGTTGCCGCCGGCCGAAGTGGCCGTGCATCCGTCCAACGAGGACGGCGTGCACGAGTTCTATTTGATGTGCGACGACGTCGGGGCGCTCGTGGCTGAGATGAAAAACCGCAACATCGACTGCGACGCTGTACAGAACCAAGGCTGGGGTTTGATCACGCACGTGACGCTGCCGGGCGGCGGAAAGCTGGGCATCTATCAGCCGCGGCACGCGCGGCCGATGGCCATGAGCGCGGGGAAGCCGGCGAAAGGGCCGGCAAGACGCGCGACGAAGTCAACCGCGAGAAAGACCGCCAGAAAGATGTCGAAGAAGACCGCGCGAAAACGGTAGGGGCAGGTCGGACGGATTGTCGCCGGAGAGACACGCTCGTTTCAAAACGAAGAAGCGTAGTGTCTTGCAGCTTTCGAATTTGCGGGCGCCGTCTAACCAACGAATTGCCGTGCAAGACCGACTCACGATTTTGATTACCGGCGCCGCAGGGAACCTAGGAAGTCTACTCTCGCGTCGGCTTGTCCCCAGCGGGCACGAGCTACGGCTGATGTACCACCGCAAGCCACTGCCAGAGGACGTGGCGCAGGCCGCCAACGTTCGTCCAACCAAGGCGGATCTCGGCGATCCCGCGACGTTGCCTGCAGCGGTCACGGGAGCCGACGTGATCGTCCACTTCGCCGGCAGGCTGTTTGCTCCGCGTCCGGAGCGGTTCCTCCTCGAGACCAACACCTTCTGGTTTTCCAACCTGTTGACTGCCGCTCTCCACGCGCAGGTCGGCCGAGTGATCCTGATTTCGTTCCCCCATGTCGAGGGTCCCACATCGGTGGAGCAGCCGGCGACGGGCCGACTCGATCGGCAGCCGATCTCGGTGCATGCCCGAACGCGTCTGGAAGAGGAGCGGATGCTCCTCGGCTCGGCATGATCTACGGGCGCGGAATCCTCATGATTGAAGCGGCGCGCTGGCTCGCACGGCGGCGCCTTCTCTGTGTGTGGCGGGAACCGACGCTGTTTCAACTTCTCTCGACCGCGGACTATCTTCGCGCAGTGGAAGCGGCCATTTTCAAGCCGGGGGTTCAAGGGATTTATCACGTCGGGGACGAACAACCGGTCACGCTGCAGGAGTTCCTGGACCAAGCCTGTCGGGTTTGGGGATATCAGCCGCCCGTCAGGATCCCGTTCTCGATGATCTACACCGCGGCGTGGCTCTGCGAGTGTCTCGCGCGGATCGCGCGGACGCCGTCTCCCCTTACCCGTGATTTCGTCCGGCTGGGCCGCGTGTCCCATTGGGGCGATACGGGCCGTGCCCGGAAGGAGCTGATTCCGCAATTGTTGTATCCGACGCTCGAAACGGGGCTTTCAACTTTGTGATGCCGTGGACTTTCGCGAGGGCTCTCGAATAGACTCGTTCCATCCCGCAGAAGTGGGCGTATGCTTCGCGTGCTAAAGCGTTTCCTCGGTTGGTTGGGTCTCTGGCGCGGGCATCGGCCGCCGGGCTCGCCACGCGATCCGTACGCGCGGAAGCCGGCTCGCTTGAATCCACGTCCAACCGGCCGAAGCAGTTCAATAGCCGTCGCGGAGCCCGACGACGTGTAGAGGGTCTGCGAACGGAGGCCGGAAATCCTTGAAAGCAGGTTGTTAGATGACCGATATCGCTCACACCTTCCTGCAAGAGTCAGCCCGCCTGCTCCGTTCAGAGTATCTGCCGAAAATCGAACGATGCCTCGATCTGTTGAGCGAGGAGGACGTCTGGTGGCGTCCGAATGAGGCATCCAACAGCATTGGCAACCTGTTGCTGCACCTTCGCGGCAATGTCGGGCAGTGGATCATCGGCGGCGTCGGCCAGCGAGACTTCGAGCGGCATCGGCAGCGGGAGTTCGATGAGCGCGCTCAACTCTCATGGAGAGATTTGTTAGCGAATTTGAAGGCGACGTTGGCAGATGCTGATGAAGTGATCCGCAGTCTGAACTCCGAGTCTCTCCTCACGAGACGTCAGATTCAGGATTATGACGTAACAGTATTGGAAGCGATCTACCACGTTGTAGAGCATTTCGGGATGCACACGGGCCAGATCATCATGCTGAGCAAGATGCGAACGGACACAGATCTGAAATTGTGGGAGCCGCGTAACATCACAACGGCATGAGCCCGATCGCGGTACCGCCGAGCGACTGCTGCTCCCCGGCGGATCGAGCTCGGCACACTCGGTGGCCAGTCGATATGACTTTTGTCCGACTCACGGAACTCGCGACCATTACCTTGAGCCTCCTCATCATGATTGCCGGCTGCCGTCAGGTGTCCTCCCCGAAACTGTCCTATCCGGTCGCCAAGAAAGGCGACGTCGTCGACGACTACTTCGGCACGAAGGTCGCCGACCCATACCGCTGGATGGAAGACCTCGACTCGGCGGATGTCGCCGCGTGGGTGGCGGCCGAGAACCAGGTGACGTCCGACCATCTCGCCAAGCTGCCCATGCGCGAACCCTTCAAACAACGGATCACGGAGCTGTGGAATTACCCCAAGGTCACTATTCCCGTGCGAGAGGGTGGACGCTACTTCTTTCAGAAAAACAGCGGGCTGCAGCGCCAGGCGCTGCTGTACGGGCGCGCGAGTCTGACGGCGGAGCCGACGCTCGTGCTCGATCCGAACGTGCTCTCGCCCGACGGATCCGTGTCGCTCGCACAGTGGAAGCCCTCGCCGGACGGACGGCTGCTCGCTTACGGGCTCTCGGAAGGCGGCGCGGATTGGCAGACGCTCCACGTGCGCGATCTCGAGAAGGGAAAGGAGCTCGACGACCAGGTTAGGTGGATGCGGTTTTCTGACATCTCGTGGACGAAGGATTCGAAGGGCTTCTTCTACTCCCGCTACCCCGAGCCGCCCAAGGGCAAAGTGCTCGAGGCCGCCTTGTCCGGCCAGGCGCTGTACTACCACCGCGTGGGCGCGCCGCAGTCGGAAGACCGGCTCATCTACTCCCGTCCGGACCTGCCGACGTGGTTCATCAACGGCACTGTGACGGAAGACGGACGCTATCTGCTCGTCTTCATGTACAAGGGCTCGGACAACAACAACCGTCTCTACTACGCCGAGCTCGGCGAGCCGAACAGCCCCAAGGTGGGCGCAGCCGTGAAGCCCCTCATCGAGGCCGACGATGCGGAGTTCGCGGCGTTCGGCAACGCGGGGCCCGAGTTGTACTTGCGAACCGATCGGGCGGCCCCGAACAGAAAAGTGATTGCCGTCGACGTGCGCCACCCTGAGCCCACCGCTTGGAGGACCGTCGTACCGGAAGGCAAGGAAGCGATCGAAAAGGTCAGTCTCATCGGCGGGCGGCTCGTCACGCAGTATCTCGTCAACGTTCAGAGCCGGTTGTCCTTGTTTGGCCTCGACGGGACGGCGCAAGGCG
>QHWL01000649.1:0-315 GCA_003222555.1 Acidobacteriota bacterium
AACGTGACCAACGCCTCGGTGACCGACGCCGATTTCTGGGGCGGCCGGCGCGCCATCGTCCGGCGGGTGCTTCGCGCGTTTCCCGTCTCCGAAACAGTCGCGTTCTTCCGCGAGATTGGCGTTCGGTTGCATGAAGAAGCCGATGGCAAGCTCTTTCCCGACAGCAACCGCGCCCGCGACGTCCTCGACGCGCTGCTCCATGAGACCGACAAGGTCGGCGCCGGGCTCTTGGCAGACCACCGAGTTCTCGACGTCACGCGCGACGCATCCGGGTTCCGCGTCGTGACCGCGCGCGGAGATATTCGGGCGCGCGCC
>QHWL01000649.1:417-4381 GCA_003222555.1 Acidobacteriota bacterium
GCCTCGTGCCGCTCGTTCTTGCGCAGGATCCCGATCCGCTGCACGGCGAGTTGTCAGGCGTCGCGCACGAGGCCGAGCTCACGGTGTGGGTCGACGGCGCCGCGGCCGTGCGCCTGACTGGCGCGCTGTTGTGGACGCACTTCGGGATCAGCGGACCCCTCGCCCTGAACGTGTCGCGGCACTGGCTAGCGCCTCAGATCGACGGGCGGGCAGCGTCGTTGACCGTGAGCTTCTGCCCCGGTGAACAGTTCGACGAGATCGATGCGCGTTGGACCGCCATGGCCCTCCGGCGTCCGAACGCATCGGTTCAGAGCGCGCTCGCCACGTTAGTACCGGCGTCGGTCGCCGCGGCCCTTCTCCGAAGGCTTGCGATCGACGGCACGACCGTGCTGGCCCATTTCACCCGCGACGAGCGGCGGAGGCTCGTGCACGCGCTGGCCGCCTGGCCGCTTGCAGTCGCCGGGACGCGCGGCTACAACTACGCCGAGGTGACCGCCGGAGGCATCGCGCTCGATGAAATCGATCCGTCGACGATGGAGTCGCGTGTGTGTCCGGGATTATTTCTGGTGGGCGAAATACTCAATGTCGACGGCCGCATCGGCGGCTTCAACTTTCAGTGGGCTTGGGCAAGCGCCCGCGTCGCTGCGCTCGCCTTGGCGGAGCCCGCGCACGGAGTTCAAAAAGCTCTACCACGGAGGTCACCGAGGCAAGACCGGCGGTCACGGTTTCATTAGCAAAAGAACCGTGGTCTCCGTTTGTATCCATGTCCTCAGTGGTAGCGTTTTTCGCGCGAAGTTCGTCGCGCCTGACTTTACGCAGCCGGAAACGAATGAACCGGCGTCGCGGCCATCGCGCGTCGCGAGGCCTTCGAAGTCGTCAGAAAGACCTGGATCGCAGGTGTGATGATGAGCGACAGCAGCATGGAAATCAGGATGCCGCCAATGACGGCGATCGCCAATGGCTGAAGCATCTGAGATCCGGCGCCGAGCGCGAGCGCAAGTGGCAGCATGCCGGCCACGGCCGCCAGCGCCGTCATCACGATGGGCCGGAGCCGTCGTCGACCCGCCTGGATCGCGGCTTCTTCCGGCGAAAATCCAATCGCGCGGAACTTCTCGTCTGCGTCGAGCAGCAGAATGCCGTTCTTGGCCACGATCCCGATGACCATGATCAAGCCCATGAACGATGCGACGTTGAATGTGGTCCGTGTAATCAACAGGGCGAGGAAGACACCCGAGGTCGACAAGATGGCGGACGACAGAATGGCGATCGGCGGTGTAAACGACCGGAATTCGAACAGGAGCACAAGGAAGATGAGGACCACGGCGAGCACCAGCACAATTTCGAGGTCGCGGAACGATTTCTGCTGCTCGCGATACGTCCCGCCATATTCGACCCGGATCGACGGTGGAAGCTTCAGGTCTGCGACCGCTTTTTGAACCGCCGCGACCCCGGTGCCCATATCGACGCCCTCCAGGCGCGCGGTGACTTCAACCAGCCGCTGGAGATTCTCACGACGAACCTCCGTTTGCCCGGGCAACTCATCGACTCTGGTGAGTGAGCCCAGCGTGGATGTCGCGCCGGACGAGTTCACCAGCATGGTATTGCTCATCGCCTCGAGCGACGCGCGGGCGGACGAAGGAAATCGGACTCGGACCGTGTAGGGACGTTCGCCGACGATCACCGGGGCGAGCGTCGGTTCTCCTTCGACCATCGCGACCGCCACTGTTCCCAGTTCTTCTGCGCTGAAACCGGCGCGCTCGGTCGCCTGCGGATCCACGGTGAAGACCACAGCGGGACCGCTGGTGGATTTCTCGATCCCATCCGCCACATCCACCACGGGCGTCTGCCCGTTGACGGTGACTTTGGTCAGCGCCTCCGCGACTTGAGGCGCCCACGTGCTCAGGAGTCCCGCGTCGGGCGAAAACAGCTTGACCACCACCGGCTCGGGAGCACCCGTCAGGTCACCGATCATGTCCTGGAGCACTTGAATGAACTCGACCTCCAGGACAGGTTCGGACACCGTGACTTTCCCGCGCACCTCGTTGATCACGTCGTCGACGCTTCGGCTGCGGCTGGCTTTCAATTTGACCGCAATGTCACCCGTATTGGGCTCGGTCACGGCCGCGAGTCCGAGTTCCAGACCCGTCCGCCGTGAGGTGCTCTCGACTTCGGGTGTGGCACGCAGAATGGCCTCGACGTGGCTCAGGACGCGGCTCGTCTCCTGCAGAGAGCTGCCCGCCGGCATGACGTAGTCGAGCACGAACCCGCCCTCGTCGAAGGCGGGGAGCAGGTCGCTGCCGAGCAACCGGTAGCATCCATAAGACGCGGCAATCAGGACCACGCAAAACAACGCCAGGAGTCCGGGGTGCGTCAGCGAACGCCTCATCGTCCGCTCGTAGAACGCGAGCACCCGACCGAACAGCCCTCCTGTCAATGAGGCCTCCTCGGCAGTCATCATCCGCTTCAGTTGAGCCGCCTTGGGGTCGTCGTCAAATCCCGCGGGCCGGGGATGCGCAGCGTCGCGAGGCGCGTTCGCCAGCTGAGTCGAGGCCGGTTGACCGCGCCGAGCACCAGCGATGACAGCAAGGAGACGCTCATGGCGATCGCCAGGGCGCTGAAGAACGTTCCCGTGACTCCCGTGATCGTAATAAGCGGCAGGAACACCACGATCGGCGTCAGAGTCGAGCCGATGAGCGGCACGGTCAATTCTTTCAGCGCGCTCGCCGTTGCCTGCAGGGGTCCTTCGCCGCCGTCACGGTGCAGGACGATGTTCTCGACCACCACGATCTTGTCGTCGATGACGAGCCCGACGGCTGCCGCGAGCCCGCCGAGCGTCATCAGATTGAACGTCTGGCCGAGAATCTTCATCGCGATGAAGGTCACCACCATCGTCACCGGCACGACGAGCCCTGTCATCACGGCTGTGCCCCAGTCCCGAAGGAAAAGCCAGATGATGAGACCTGCGAGAGCGAGTCCTATGATGATGGCGTCCCGCACGCTGGCGATCGATTCCGTTACGATGTTGGACTGATCGTAGTACGGACGCATCTCCACGCCCGCGGGCAAGGTCGGCGCGATACTCGCCATTTCCTGGTGTACTTCGTCGGCGACCTGCACGGTATTGCTTTCCGGTTGGCGATTGACGCTCAGGAGAACTGCTGGTTTGCCGTTGGCGCTGACGGCGGTGTACACGGGCTCGACCGCGCGCGCGACGGTGCCAATGTCCTGGACGCGAACGGGCACGCTATTGACGCTCTTGATGACAACGTTCCCGATATCTTCGGCGCTGTGCGCCTGCGCGGTCACGAGTCCCAGAAACAGCTGATGGTTGCGGTTGATCAACCCGGGAGAGTCGATCACGTTCGTGCGATTGATCGCAGCGGTGATGTCGGCGACCGATACCCGCGCCCGGAGCATCCGGGATGGATCGACCGTGACGTGGAATTCCGGCTGCTGGCCTCCCTGGACGAGCACGCTTGCAACGCCGATCAAACGGTTGAGCCGCGGCTTGATGTCGTACGTGGCTATTTCCCAGAGATCCGTCTGCGGGACCGTATCAGATGTCAGGCTGTAGCCGATGATCGGGAAGCTCGAGAAATCGAGGCGATGGGTTCGGATTTGGGTCGTGGGCGGGAGCGTGCTCTGAACCCGGGCCACCGCAGCGTCCACGAGCTGCAGCGTCTCCAGCATGTTCACGTTCCAGTCGAAGAACAGGTTGACCTCGGCGGAGCCTCGGCTCGTGACCGAGCGCACGTCCTCGAGACCGGGCACCACGCGAACGGCTTCCTCGATGCGCCGTGTGATGGTCACTTCCATCTGCTCGATGGGCATCACCCCGTTGTCCACGCCAATGATGATCCTTGGAAAATTTGTCGTCGGAAAGACGGCAACGGGAATACTCAGCGCCTGATAGAGCCCGACGATCGTCAGAAGGCTGATCAGAAAAATGATGGACTTCGAGTGA
>QHWL01000633.1 GCA_003222555.1 Acidobacteriota bacterium
CGGGCTCTCGGTCGGAGCTCAGGGCAGCAACACGTACAAGGCGAGGCTGTCGCCCGTGCCGATCGATGCCACAATGGCAGCCACCGTTGCGGGATCTGGCTCGGTCACCGCTACGCTCACCGGCACGAAGCTTTCAATCGCCGGGACCTTCGAAGGGCTGCGCTCTCCGGCAACGACGGCGAAGGTTCATTTCGGTCGCAAGGGCGTGAGAGGAGCTTCACTCTTCGATCTGACCATCACGAAGGCCACCAGCGGCACGATCACCGGCAACCTCACGCTGACGCCCGTGCAGCAGGACGATCTCAAAGACGGCAAACTCTACGTGCAGATTCAGAGCGAGAAGGCACCCGACGGAAACTTGTGGGGTTGGCTCTTGAAATAGGAGTGCGGATCATGATCTCCTCGAAGCTATTTGAGCTCCGCGCCGCCGCCGCGGCGATAGCGGCCATGGGCATCGCTGTCTCCGGCCAGCAGCCGACGCCGTCCGCCATCTACACTACCGGGCAGGCCAGCGCCGGCCGCGCAGCCTATCAGACCAGTTGCGCAGGTTGCCATCGGCCTGATCTTGCAGGCGCCAACGAAGCGCCGCAATTGGCGGGCGCCAATTTCGTGAGCGCCTGGCGCGACCGCACCACGCGCGATCTCCTCAACTACATGACGACGGCGATGCCCCCGGACAACCCGGGGAGTGCCGGCAATGAGGCGTATACCAACATTCTCGCCTACATCCTCCAGGCCAATGGCGCACCGGCAGGGAGTCAGGCGCTCACACCTGCGACGGCGCTGGCAATCGGGTCTCTCGCGAGAGCACAGGCGTCCTCGGCGGCGGCGGCGCAAGGCGCGGGACAAGCCTCTCCGCGCGCTGCACAGGCGGCAGGTGATCAAGAAACGCCAGCACGAGCGCCAGCCGTTCGGAGAGGCCTCACGGTCTCCGGCGAGGTGAAGAACTACGTTCCGGTGACCGATGAGATGTTGCGCAATCCCGATCCCGGGGACTGGCTGATGGTACGGCGCAATTATCAGGCATGGAGTTACAGCCCGCTCAATCAGATCACGCGGGACAACGTCCAGGGCCTCAAGCTCGCCTGGGTGTGGGCGATGAACGAAGGCGCCTGGAACGAACCGACACCGCTCGTCCACAACGGCGTCGTCTACCTCGCGAACACGGGCAACATAGTACAGGCGATCGACGGCCGCACCGGCGACTTGATTTGGGAGAATCGCCTCGACATCGGGCAAGGCGGCGGCGGCACCGCGACGCGTAATATCGCCATCTACCAGGACAAGATTTTCGTCGCCACGACCGATGCGCGCCTGGTTGCTCTCGACGCGCGCAACGGCCGGGCTGTCTGGGAAACGCGCATTGGAGATCGCTCGAAGGGTTACCAGGCATCGAGCGGCCCCACCGTCATCAACGGGAAGGTCGTTCAGGGACTCGGCGGGTGCGACAAGTTCAAGGCGACGGAGGACGGCTGCTACATCAGCGCGTACGACGCGGCGACGGGCAAGCAGCTCTGGAAATTCGATACCATCGCGCGCCCGGGTACGCCAGGGGGTGACACGTGGGGCAAGATGCCGATGTCACTGCGCGCCGGCGGCGACACCTGGGTTACGGGCAGCTACGATCCGGAGCTGAACCTCACCTACTGGGGCGTGGCGCAGGCGAAGCCTTGGGTCCCGGCGAGCCGCGGCATGACCGTCTTCGACAGCGCCCTCTACACGAGCACGACGTTGGCCCTCAATCCTGATACGGGCAAACTCGCTTGGCACCACCAGTTCGCGCCGGGCGAAGCGCTCGATCTGGACGAAGTCTACGAGCGCGTCCTCGTCGACGTCGATGGCCGGAAGCTAGTGTTCAATATCGGCAAACCTGGGATCCTCTGGAAGCTGGATCGCAAGACCGGCGAGTTTCTCGGCTACAAGGAAACCATCTTTCAGAACATCTTCGATCGGATCGATCCGAAGACAGGCGCACCCACGTACCGAGGCGATATCTCTGAAGCGAAAGTCGGTGAATGGGTCTCGGCGTGTCCCAGCACGGAGGGTGGCAAGAACTGGCAGGCGATGAGCTACAACCCCGGGGCCGGCTTGCTGATCATTCCCCTCAGCCAGAGCTGTCTCGAAATATCGGGTCGGAAAGTCGAGTTCAAAGACGGATCGGGCGGCTCGCAGGCAGACCGCCGCTGGTTCGAGATGCCCGGCAGCAATGGCAACATCGGAAAGCTCGCCGCCTTCGACGTCAAGACGATGCAGCAGGTCTGGAGCAAGGAGCAGCGAGCGGCCCTTCTGACCGCCGTGCTGTCGACCGCCGGTGGGCTGGCCTTCGTGGGAGATCTCGATCGCACCTTCCGCGCTGTCGACGTGAAAACAGGAGATGTGCTCTGGCAGACGCGGCTCGGGACCTCGGTGCAGGGGTTTCCGGTCTCGTTCTCTATCGGAGGCAAGCAGTACA
>QHWL01000003.1 GCA_003222555.1 Acidobacteriota bacterium
AGAATCTGCCCGGCCTCGAAGATTTCTCCGCGGATCTGATGGGCCAGCGGCTGCACGTCAAGTACGACGCCGCCAAGCTTTCGACCTCGACAATCACGGCCGCGGTCGCCGACGCGGGCATGCGTGCCTGGCTCGAGCACGAGGAACCGGTCATCGGCACCAGCAGAGCCGCGCGCTGGCAGCGCACGTTGGTCTGGGCATCGGGCGCCGCCTTTGCCGCAGGTCTCGGGCTTGACGAGTTTGGCGCAACCCTGTGGATCGTGCGCGTCGTGTTTGCGGTATCGATCGCCTGCGGGGGCGCGTTGACGTTGCGCAAGGCGGTGCATGCCGCGCGTGTGGCGTCGATGGACATCAACGTGCTGATGCTCGCCGCGGCGGTCGGCGCCATCGCCCTAGGGCAGTGGTCGGAAGCGGCAGCGGTCGTGTTCCTGTTCGCCGTCGCGCAGACGCTCGAGGCTCGGACGCTCGAGCGTGCGCGCACGGCGATTGGCGCGCTGATGGATCTCACGCCAGTCGAAGCGCTGGTGCGCGGTCCGCAAGGCGAGCACCGCATCGGAGTGGAAGCCGTGCTGCCCGGGATGGTCATTGTCGTGCGGCCCGGCGAGAAAATCCCGCTGGACGGCGAAGTCGTGGCCGGCCACAGCGACGTGAACCAGGCGCCTGTGACGGGTGAATCGCTGCCGGCCGACAAGTCGCCGGGCGCCGAGGTGTTCGCCGGCACGATTAACGGACGCGGCGCGCTCGACATCCGCGTGACGCGCCTCCGCCGCGACACGACCCTTGCCCGCATCATTCATCTCGTCGAGCGCGCGCAGGCACAACGCGCCCCGGCGCAGGCGTTCGTCGAGCGGTTCGCGCGCGTTTACACGCCCGCCGTCATCGCGCTGGCGGCGTTGCTCGGGACGGTGCCGCCGCTGTTTCTTGGCGGCAGCTGGCAGACGTGGGTGTACCGGGCGCTGGTGCTGCTGGTCGTGTCGTGTCCGTGCGCGCTGGTCATTTCGACGCCGGTTTCCATTGTCGCGGCTCTGGCCGCTGCGGCGCGCAAAGGTGTGTTGATCAAGGGCGGAGTCTACCTCGAGCGCGCCGGGCGCGTCCGCTGCATCGCGTTCGACAAGACCGGCACGCTGACGCGCGGCGTGCTCCAGGTCGTCGGCGTGGTGCCCTTGAACGGGCTGACGGCCGACTCGGTCATCGCGCTGGCGGCGTCGGTGGAGCGGCGCTCCGAACATCCGATCGCGCAGGCGATCCTCGCGTATGCCGCGTCGGCCGGCATCGGCACGTCGCCTGGCGAAGGGGTCGAGTCGCTCGCGGGCCGCGGCGCCCAGGGCCGTGTCGGCGGGTCGCGCATCGTCCTGGGCAACCATCGCCTGTTCGAGGAGCGGCGGCTGTGCTCGCCGGCAATGCACCGCGAGGTGGACGCGGTCGGCGTGACGGGACGCACGGCGGTGCTCGTCGCGCGAGATGGGGAAGCGGTGGGAGTCATTGCGTTGGCGGATCGTCCGCGCGAGACCGGACGCGACGCGCTCGATTTGCTGCGCCGCCAGGGCATCGAATCGCTGGTCATGCTCACCGGCGACAGCTACGGCACCGCGAAGGCAATCGCCCTCGAGCTCGGTGTCGACGAATTTCGCGCGGAGCTGCTACCCGAGGACAAGGTCGCCGCGATCGGCGAGCTGCGCCGCCGCTACGGTTTGGTCGCGATGGTGGGCGACGGCGTCAACGACGCGCCTGCGCTCGCGTCGGCCGATGTCGGGATCGCGATGGGCGCCGCGGGCAGCGATGCCGCGCTCGAAACCGCCGACGTCGCGCTGATGGCCGACGAGCTGTTGAAGATCCCTTACGCGTTCCGGCTGAGCCGCGCGACCGTGCGCAACATCAAGGCGAACCTGGCGATTTCGATGGTGATGAAAGCCGCCTTCGTCGCGCTGGCCGTCGCGGGCGTCGCAACGCTGTGGATGGCGGTGGTGGCCGACACCGGCGCCTCGGTGGTCGTGATCGCGAACGCCCTGAGACTCCTGCGGGCGGACTAGTTGATCACTGCGCTGAGCTACCACAAGGGACACCAAGGACACCAAGGAGGAAGCCTACCGGATTTAACCTTGGAGAAAAGTTACCGGGTTTAACCTTTGTGTCCTTCGTGGTGATTCAGTGCTGGATTCGATGCGGGGCTTTCGCGTTTCGATAACCACACCTTCGCCACACGAAGTCCGTCCAACGCGTCTATTCGCATCCGCCGGCCTTCGACGTCGATCGTGTCGCCCACACGCGGCCGGCGCCCCAGCCGTCCCAGGACGTACCCTCCGACGGTGGTATAGGTGGCCTGGTCGATGTGCAGCTGAAACTGTTCGTTGACGTCGGCGGCGAGGACCAGCCCGTCGATTTCGGCCGACCCATCCGCAAGCACGTTGATGAGCGCCTTCGCGCTGCCGAACCCGCTGCCGAGATTACCGACGATTCGCTCCATCAGCGACTCGAACGTCACGAGGCCCGCAGTGCCGCCGTATTCGTCGATCACCAGGGCCTCGCGCACGCCGCGCCGCCGCATCTCGGCCAGCACGTTGTCGGCGCTCAGGGTTTCGGGCACGGTCAGCGCCTCGCGCGCGAGCGCCGCAGCGTTCACCGGGCCGCCGCCCGACGCCATCGCCTTGAGCAAATCGGTCGCGTGCAGGATGCCGATCACGTCGTCGAGATCCTGGCGATAGACGGGCAGGCGCGAATAGCCTCCGCGCGCCATTTGCTCGATCAGCGCCTCGCGCGGCGTATCGGCGGCGACGGCGGCGAGCTCGGTGCGGGGCACCATCACCTGGCCCGCGGCCAGATCGGCGAAGCCGAACACGCGGTGGAGCATCTGCTCTTCCTGCTCCTCGAGCACGCCGGCCTCCTGGCTCGCCGTCACCAGCATCTTCAGCTCTTGTTCCGAGTGCACCAGCCCGTGCCTGCCCGACCCGCGCATACCGAGCAGGTTGACGACCGCCTGTCCGGTGCCGTTCAGCAGCCGGATGAACGGCCAGAACGCTTTCATGAACAGCTCGGTCGGCTTGACGACCAGGAGCGCCGTCGCTTCCGAACGCTCGAGCGCGATCGTTTTCGGGGCCAGCTCGCCGAGCACGATGTGCAAGGAGGTGATCACCGCAAACGCGAGCGCGACGGCGAGGCTGTGTGCGGTGGTGTCCGCCACATGCGCCGGTAGAAAAGCGACCGTCGGCTGCAGCAGCGAGGCGAGCGCCGGCTCGCCGATCCAGCCGAGGCCCAGGCTGGCCATCGTGATGCCCAGCTGCGTCGCCGCGATGTAGCGGTCGGGCGCGGTGACGGCGCGACGAACCGCGCGCGCGCCGCTGTGGCCTTCGGCGATGAGCTGATCGATGCGCGTCTTACGCACCGTGACGATCGAAAACTCCGCCGCGACGAAAAAGCCGTTGGCGAACACCAGCGCCAGCACACCGGCCAGACGCCACAAAATGCCCGCGAGCGATGGCTCCATCTCGACCCTCCGGAAGTGACTGTAGCAAATGCCGCCACGAAAACACGAAGACACGAAGACGACGAAGCGTTTCTTCGCGCTGTCGTGTCTTCGTGGCTGAGCTTTTCGGGTCAATGTGACGAATGCAACCACGAAAACACGAAGGCACGAAGCCTACAAAGGGATTTTTCGTGCTTTCGTGTCTTCGTGGCTAGGCTTTTCGGTTGCTGAAGAAATGGGCGTCCACGAAGTTGTCGATGATCGTCTGGTGGGCCGGATCGACTTTCTCGAACTGGATGCCCATCCCGGCACGGCGGTCGCTCCACGCCACGCGTCCTTCCGCGTCGATGTCGCGCTTGGATCCCGGCATCCGGAAGCGGACCTTGATCTTCGATCCGCTTTCGAGCGGGCTCGTCGTGCGGATGGCGATGCCGCCGTGGCTGAGATTGAGCGTCAGCGCGGCCGCGATCGTATTCCCGAAGCGGTACTGGATCGGGATGCCGAGCACGACGCGCGGGCTGCCGCGACGGTTGAAGTTGTCCGGAAAGAGATGGGGCGCGAGCGACGGCAGAATGTGCTGGACCGCGCTGTACTCGTTCACGTAACCGGCGACGCCGAGCGCGGCAAGATCGCGGACCTCGTCGGCGCTCGCGATCGTGCCGCTGAAGATCAGAATCGGCAGCCGCCCCTCGTCCAGCTTGCGGATCGATCGCACGAGCTCGACGCCAGGCGCGTGTGGCAACCGCAGATCCAGGACGACGAGATCGATCTGGCCGAGATCGGCGCGCACGCGCGCCAGCAGCTCGGCGGCGCTCTTGACCGCAATGGCTTTGTGTCCCGCGTTTTCGAGCGCCGCCTGAAAACGGTCGCGGACAAACGCCGTATCGTCGGCGATAACGACGGTCTTCGTGCTGACCGAGGCAGTGGCCATCTCAGAATCTATCGGAGCGCGTCATTTTCGGCACTAGGCCGCGTTGCAGATTTGCGCACGATATCGCTATAATCCGAGCTCTTATCGCGAACGTTCGCCCGGCGGGATTCTGGCACGTGACGGACCCAATTGCCAAACCGTACACCCGGCACGACGCGAGGAGGCGTATGGCCACCTGCCCCGAATGCGACGCCGAGATCGAGGTCGATGAATTCGACGTCGACAAGGGCGATCAACTCAGCTGCCCCGAATGTGGATCGAATCTGGAGGTCACGGCTGTGTCGCCGCTCGAGCTCGACATCGCGCCCGACGACGATGACGACGATGACGACGCGGTCGAAGACGACGTTCTCAAGGACGACGAGGACGAGGTGGCCGGCGACGAGGAGGGTGAGGTCGATGAAGAGGACGAAGGCTGGGAAGAATGATTGAAAAGGAAGCCGCGCTGCGCGGCACGCTCTGGTCGCTCGGATCGGTCGTCGTCGCGTACAGCGGCGGCGTCGACAGCGCGTACCTCGCGTGTGTCGCCGCCGACGTCCTCGGTAACCGCGCGCTCGCGGTAACCGCCGACAGCGCCAGCTATCCCGAACGACATCGGCGGCTCGCCATTCAAGTCGCCCAGCAGTTCGGTCTGCGTCACGAGATCATCCGGACGAACGAGCTCGACCGGCCAGAGTACCGCGCCAATCCGGCGAACCGCTGTTACTACTGCAAGCACGAGCTGTACACACACCTCACGCGGATTGCCGCCGACCGGCAGGCCGTGGTGGTCGACGGCAACAACGCCGACGATCGCGGCGATTACCGCCCGGGCCGCCAGGCGGCGCGCGAGTTCGGCGTGCGCAGCCCGCTCGATGAGGCGAACCTGCGGAAGGTCGAAATTCGCGAGCTGTCACGGCTCGCCGGCCTGCCCACGTGGGACGAGCCCGCGTCGGCGTGCCTCTCGTCGCGCATTCCGTATCACTCCGAAGTGACCGACGAGAAGCTGCGGATGATCGAACGCGCCGAACAGGCGCTGCGCGCGCTGGGATTCCGCGTGTGCCGCGTCCGTCATCACGACGAACTGGCGCGTCTCGAGATTGGACCTGGCGAGATGGCGCGGGCGCTCGAGCCCGAAGTTGGCACGGCAATCGTGCGGGAGCTCAAGGCCATTGGATACCGCTACGTGAGCCTCGATCTGCAGGGCTATCGCACGGGCAGCCTGAACGAAGGCCTCCTGCTGCGGCCTGCCTAGAGGAAAAAGACGTTATGCAAAATGTAGAATGCACACGGTAGACCACGCTCAGGCGCTGCACTCGGGATTTGGCATTCGGCACTGGAGCGTCGCGTCTGCGCTCGCGGCGCTGTTCCTCGCGTTCCACCTGCCGTTTCTTCCCGCCTCGCTCGAAGATCTCGATTCGATTAATTTCGCTTTGGGCCTGCGCCACTTCGACGTCGCGCGCCATCAACCGCACCCGCCCGGCTACCCGCTCTACATCGCTGTTGGCAAGATTGCCCACCGGGCGATCCCCTCGGAAGCCAAGGCGCTGAGCCTGATCGGGGTCGGGAGCGGAGCACTTGCCGTCTTCGCCCTCGTGGCGTTGTTCCGCGCGATTGACGCCGATGGTCAGCGCGCCAGGACACGGTCGATGGCGGCGGCGCTCGTCGCGACGACCGCGCCGCTGTACTGGGTGACGGCGGGCCGGCCGCTGAGCGATGTTCCGGGCCTCGCGGCGGCGCTGGCGATTCAAGCGCTCACTCTTTCGGCGGCGAGCAGCGCCGGCCTGATTGCCGCCAGCGGCCTCTCGGCATTCGCGACCGGCATCCGGTCGCAAGTGGCCTGGTTGACGGTCCCGCTGCTCGTGCTCGCCATCGCACGCCGGCCCAAAATCGAGCGCGGTCGCGTCGCCGCGCGATCGCTGGCGGCGTTGGTGGCGGGCGGCCTTGCATGGGGCGTCCCGCTGGTCGTGTTGACCGGCGGCCCGGCGGCGTACTGGCAGGCGCTCTTCAATCAAGGCGCCGAAGATCTCTCAGGAATTCGGATGCTGTGGACGACGCCCACGCCGCGAGAGCTCGTGCTTGCTTTGTACTACGCGTTCGTCGCGCCGTGGGCGCTTCCCGCGGTGGCCGCGGCCGTTCTCGTCCTCGCGCTGGTTGGAGCGGTGCGGCTGTCTCGTGTCGCGCGACCGACGCTCGCGACCATCCTCGTCGCGTTTGGACCCTACTTCGTGTTCGATCTTCTGTTTCAGGAGACCGTCACCACCCGGTACGCGCTGCCGCTCGTTGTGCCGCTGGCCTATCTTGCCGTGCGCGGCGCCTCCCTGCTGGGAACGGCACCGGCGTCCGTCCTCATCGGCGGTCTCGCCGCATTCAACGCCCACATCGGAGGAAGCTCGCTCGCCGCGTACGCGCGGCAGGAAGCGCCGGTGTTCCGCATGCTCGACGACATGCGGACGTCCGCGGCTCTTCCAGGCAACCCGCCGCTCGGTGCAGTGCTCGTCATGCACCGAAGGGAGGAATTCGATCTGCGGCGGCCCATCGCCTGGCTGGGCGATCGGATGCCTCCTTTCGAACGACATCTGCCTGCTCCGCCCAAGCACGAGTGGCTCAGCTTGGTGAAGTATTGGATTGACGGCGGCCGAAACCAGGTGTGGTTCGTCGCCGATCCATTGCGAAGCGATCTCGCGCTCGTCGACCACCCCGACCGCGCAGGCTCGTATCGGTGGCCGCTCGATTACCCCGTGCTCATCGGGGGCCTCCGACCCAACGAGATGGACTGGTATCGAATCAATCCGCCGGGCTGGTTTCTCGGCGAGGGTTGGGCGCTGACGCCTGAAACCGCCGGCGTCGCCGGGGAAGACCGCCGCGGCCCGGGCCGCGCGCCGATTCAGGGTTGGATTCGGCGCCGTCCCGCTGCGGTCACGCTCGTCGTCGGCGGACGCCATTTGGCCCCCTTGGCACCCGCGCACGTGACGATCGCCCTCGACGGGCGGACAATCGACGAACTGACGATCGCGTCCGGGTTCTTTCTTCGCATGCTGCATCTCGATGCGGGCGCGTTGGCGGGCCAGGGTGACTACGCCGCGCTCGCCGTGTCGGCCGAAACTGCTGGCGCGGTCCGGCTTCAGCCGGACGCGGTCCAGGTCGCGATCGAGCAGTTCGATGCGCAATCCGACGACCGCGTCGTGTTCGGCTACGGCGACGGATGGCAGGAGCAGGAGTACAATCCCACAACCGGCGGGTTGTGGCGCTGGACGAGCGAGCGCGCGACGCTCCGGGTGCATGCCGGCGGGCACCCGCTGACGCTGACGCTGGCTGGCGAGCCGCCGTCGGTCAACTTTTCGAAGCCGTCGCATGTGAAAATCAGCGCGGGCGGACGCCTCATCGCCGAACAGACGCTGTCATCGACCTTTCTCGTGCAGACGTCCGTTCCCGCGGAGTTCGTCGCCGGGACCGAGAACGTCATCACGATCGAAACCGATCAAATCTTTGTGCCCGCCGACAGGCGGCGCCGCAGCCGCGACCGACGTCACCTGGGCCTTCGCGTATTTTTCTGCGAGCTCAAACCGGCTTCCTAGCGAGACACAGCAACGAGCTGCCCAGGGGACTGTCGAAATGCCGAAGCCAGACGCTTTCAAGAAAGAGAACGCCGCTCAGCAGCGCGTTGATTGGGGCCGGCGGCACCGATATCTCCTGTTGCGCGTCCGCTTCGCTCGCGAGGCCGCGCAGACGGTGCGCCGTTCGAATGAGGGCCAGCGGCGGGAACAGCGTGGTGTTGGTGTAGGTGAGCCGCACGATCGTGAACCCTGCCTGGGTGACGAGCGCGGCCAGCATCGGGTGGCTGTAGCGGCGCACCTCGCGGCTCAACACCGAGTGATCTCCGCGCAAAACGTCCATGGCGGCGACGTTGAAGATCGCGTAGCCGCCGGGCCGCGCCAGCCGGTACATTTCAGCGACCGCGGCGTGCTCGTCGCGCGGGTCGAGCGCGTAGAGCACATCGAACGACGTGACCAAATCGAAGGTTCCGCTCGGAAACGGAGCGGCAGTGACGCTGGCCCGCACAAGAGTGTTGCGGCCCAATTCGCGGCCGATGTAAAGTCCAGTCTCCGACAGGTCGAAACCGTAAGTGGAACCGAATTGTCCGAGCAGTTCGACGTTGGCACCCGTTCCGCACCCGCAGTCGAGAACGAGCGGCTCGGGCCTGCCGTCGAGCGCTTGGCGAATCAGAGGCGTGACGAACCAGCGGAAACCCCGGAACCAGAAGTGGCGCGCTTCAGCGCGCGCGGTCGCGCGCAGCAAGTGGTCCACGAAGCGCATTGTATCGTTTCTGAAAACACGCAGCGCGTAGGTTGACACTCCCGTCAACCTTGGACGCTGCGACGTTCGAGGAGTGTCATCGATGACTCGCCTTCGTCGTCTCGTTTCTCTTGCCGCGCTAACCACCGCCGTTTGCGTCGCGGCGGCAGCCTGTCACAAACAGGTTCCGCCGCAGACGCCCGCGCCCCCGGCACCGCTGCCACAGGCAGCCGCTCCGGTGCCTCCGCCGCCGCCCCCACCACCACCGCCGCCGCCCCGTCCGACTACGACGCCGGCTCCTGCGGCGCTCAGCGAAGAGGAAATCTTCGCGCGAAAGTCCCTGGATCAGGTGAACGCGGAAAAGCCGCTCGGCGACGTCTTTTTCGATCTGGACCAGGCAACGATCCGCGACGAGGCGCGCGCGCCGCTGCAGAAGAACGCCGATTGGATGAAGAAGTGGGGGAGCACTCAGGTAATCGTCGAGGGCCACTGCGATTCGCGCGGGAGCTCCGAGTACAACCTGGCGCTGGGCTCGCGGCGCGCGACCGCGGTGAAAGACTATCTGGTGAATCTCGGCGTCCCTGCGAACCGGGTCACGATCGTCAGCAAAGGCAAGGAACAGCCGTTCTGTAGCGAACAGAACGAATCCTGCTGGCAGCAGAACCGGCGGGGCCACTTCATCGTGTCGGCGAAGTAGGTCGGGTGGGTCTGGTAGGGCAGGTGGGGCGGGTGGGGCAGGTAGGCAGGTGGGGCAGGTTGGGCAGGTGGGCAGGTGGGGCAGGTAAGTCAGGTGAGTCGGGTCGGGTGCTTGGGCTTGCTCTTACCCACCCGCCCCACCCGCCCTAGCGACCAGGATCCGAGCCAGTTCCTCCTCCGTGACCCGATACTTCGCGGCCTTCTTTCCATTCACCATCAAGACAGGATACTTCGCGGCCTTCTTTCCATTCACCATCAAGACAGGAATCTCGGGCCCGTAACGCTCGTCGAGCTCGGCGTCGAGCGAGATGTCAATTTCCTCGACCGTCAGCGGCACCGATCGGGCGGCGCGCAGCACGACGGCCTTCATCTCGTCGCAGAGGTGGCAACCGGGGCGCGAATAAATTGTGAGGACAATCACGGCATTTGCGAGGCGCGGCACTCGGCGACGAGCCGCTCCGCGGCGGCGCGCGGATCGGGGGCGGCGATGATCGGACGCCCCACGACGAGATAGCTCGCGCCGGCCGCAAGCGCCTCCGGCGCGGTCATCGTGCGTTGTTGATCATCGCTCCCTGCACGGACCCCCGCTCGCTGAACACGCTCGGCTCCTATCGCGCCACCGCCGCGGATGCCCGGCGTCACGATCTTGAACTCCCTTCCGCAGCGCATTCGGATGAGGGCGGTTTCCTGGGGCGACGCCACCACACCGTCGAGCCCGGCCGCCTGCGCCAGCGCGGCCAGACGTTCGACCTGGCTGGCCATCGCCTCGTGGAGCCCGATCTCGGCCAGCATCTGCTGATTGAGACTCGTCAGCATCGTGACGGCGACGACGATCGGGACGGGCCTCGACATCCTGGCTGCTTCTTCGCTGGCGGCATCTCGCGCCGCGCGCATCATCGCCAGGCCGCCGGACGCGTGCACGTTCAGCATCCACGCGCCCAGCCGCGTCGCGGCGGCAACCGCGCCGGCGACGGTGTTCGGAATGTCATGAAACTTCAGATCGAGAAAGACGCGATCGCCGCGCCCGGCGAGCGCCTCGACGATGGACGGTCCGTGGCTCGTGAACAACCGGCTGCCGATCTTGAATCCCCCGGCGAGGCCGCGGAGAGTCTCGGTGAGCGCGTGCGCCTCGGTGACGCTGTCGACGTCCAGCGCGACTACGAGCTGATCCATTCATTATCTCTGGCGCGCGTGTCGACCGTGCCGACGATATCGGCGATTCGTGCGATCTGGTGCCGCTGCATGTAATCGCGGATCCCGCCGAAGAGCTTGGGCCAGATGAAGGGATCGACGAAATTCGCCGTGCCGACCTGCACCGCCGCGGCCCCGGCAATCATGAATTCGAGGGCATCGCGGGCGTTGGCGATGCCGCCCATCCCGACGATCGGAATCTTCACCGCCTGCCGGCACTCATAAACCATTCGCACGGCAATCGGCCGGATCGCGGGCCCGCTCAGTCCGCCGACGACGTTGGAGATCTTCGGCCGCCGCGTCTCGACGTCGATGACCATCGCGAGGAACGTGTTCACCAGCGAAACCGCGTCGGCGCCCGCCTCTTCAGCCGCGCGGGCGAACGACGCGACGTCGGTGACATTCGGCGTCAGCTTGGGGAGGATTGGCAGCCCCGTCACCTTGCGGACGGCGCTGACGACGTCGAACGTGCCCCTAAGGCTGCATCCGAACGTGATGCCGCCTTCCTTGATGTTCGGGCACGAGATGTTCAGTTCGAGCGCCGCGACTCCTTCGGCGTCCGAAAGAATGCGCGCCAGCTCCACGTACTCGTCGACCGTGGTCCCGCAGATGTTGACGATTACAATGGCTTTGCGCGCCCGGAGTTCCGGCAGCTTCTCGTGTATGAAGCGGCGAACGCCGATCCCCTGCAGGCCGATCGCATTCAGCATGCCCGCGGGCGTCTCGACGATACGTGGCGCGGGATGCCCTTCGCGCTCGGCGAGAAACAGACCCTTGACCGCGATGCCGCCAAGCGACTCCAGGTCGACCACGTCCGCATACTCCACCCCGTAGCCGAAGCAGCCGCTCGCCGCGATGATCGGATTTTTGAGCGCCAGCGACCCGATGCGGACAGAGAGATCCATAATCAGCGCTGCGTCACCACAAAGGACACCAAGGACACAAAGGTCAAAACCGGTAATTGTCCTTCGTGTCCATGGTCTCCTTTGTGGTAGATAGGCGTAACTAATCCCATACGATCTGATTCCCCGGCAGCACCGGCCCGGCGATGCACGAGCGGACGTGGTGGAGGCCGCCGTGTCCGTTCCGCATCCGTACGACGCAACTGTAGCAGCCACCCAGGCCGCATCCCATGATTCGCTCGACCGACACCTGACACGGCCGGTCAAATCTGGCGGCGGTCGTGGCCGCCGCCGCCAGCATGCCCTCCGGACCGCATGCGTAAATCATCACGGGCGCGGCGGCCGACTGCGCTGCCAGCCGCCGTTCGAGCGGCGTGACGACGCGGCCGCGCTCGCCCAAGCTGCCGTCCTCGGTCGTCAACACCAACTCGACGCCGAGGCCGCGGAAGAAATCCAGGTGGAAGAGCTCTTGGGCACGTCGCGCGCCGTAGAACAAGGTCGATCTCACGCCGCGGGCGCGCAGGGCCTCGGCGAGGGTCGCGAACGGCGCGAGCCCGACGCCGCCGGCGACCATCCACGCTTCCGTCGGTGAATCGACGACGGTAAATGGACGCCCGAGCGGTCCGAGACAAGCGATGCGTTCTCCCGGTTGTGCCTTGTAGATCAGATCGGTCGAGACGCCGATGCGTTTGTTGAGCAGCGAGATGCCCGTGGGCGCTCCCCGTTCATCGCGCAGCACCTCGAAGACTGAAAACGGGCGTCGGAGCAGCGGGTCGTGGCCGGCGCCCGCCTTCACCATCACGAACTGGCCTGGCGCGGCGGCCGCGGCAATGGCCGGCGCGGCCAACGCGAGCACGTTGTAGTCGGTCGACAGCGGGTGATTCGCGATCACCTCCGCGGCCGCGTCGATCGGCATCGCCGGCAGTATACTGCACGGAAATTGGTCCTTGGTCCTTGGGCGTTGGTTCTTGGTCCGTCCTTGGTTCTTGGTCGTCTTTGGTCCCTGGTCACGACCTCGAGCTAAGGACGACCAAGGGCGAAGCGACGACCAAGGACGAAGGACGGACAAAGGACCAAGGCCGAAGGACCAAGGGCTAAACGGTGCGTTATCTCCGAATGCTGAGCAACTCCCTCGTGGCCGGTGTGCTCGCCGCCTGCTACGTGCTCGCGCTCGTGCTGCAGCTCAACCCGACGCTGCCGCTCCATCCGGCGCGGCTCGTTCCGCTCGCCGCGACCATCGGTTTGTTCTATGCCGTGCATCTCACGGTCATTTTTTATGTCCTTCTGGTAGTTCGGCAGCTCCTGGCGCGCGAACTGTTCTCGCCGGCATGGATCAGCGTCGGGGTGCTGGCCTGGCTCGGCGCCGCCGCGGCCGCCGCCGGTGCGGCGCTCATGTGGGGGAACCTCCACACGTTCACGATCGTGCTCGAACCGACGACGGTGAACGAGATCGCCAAGGGGATGCTGTCGTTGGTCGCCTCGGCGTCGCTTTTCGCGGTCGTCGCGCTGCTGCGCGCGCATTTCTGGCCCCGGCAGCGCGCCACCTGTGCGCTGCTTCTCGTGATCGTCGCCGCCGGTTCGGTGCTCGCGCCGTTGGTGCTTCGCGGACGCGGCGCGGTGCCGGTCCTCGAGGCCCATCCAATCGATGTCACGCTCGACATCGGCACGACCGAGCGGCCCGCGCGTGTGACGGTCGTGGCGATCGACGCCGGCTCGCTCGACTTCATCACGAGCGCGACGGCCGAGGGACGGTTGCCTAATTTCGGCCGCATTCTCGATGCGGGCGCGGTGATGCACCTCGCGACTCTGCATCCGACGTCGGCCGACGCCGTCTGGGCGGCAGTGGCGACCGGAAAGCTCCCGCAAAAAAACGGTGTGCGATCGGCGGGCATCTACCGCCTGGCGAAGGCCGGCGATCCGATTCAGCTGCTGCCGGACTACTGCTTTGCGCACGGTCTGGTGCGCTTCGGCTTTCTCGTCGAAGAGCCGCACACCTCCGCCACGCTCCGGACCCGTACACTGTGGAGCATTCTGGGCACGCTCGGCATCTCGGTGGGCGTCGTCGGGTGGCCCCTGACGCACCCGGCGCCCGTGGTGCGCGGGTATCTCGTGAGCGACACGTACACGCGCCTCGCCTCGACCACCTCGGGCCTTGAAGATTCCTCATCGGTTTATCCGCCCGACTTGCGGACTGAAGCGGCGGCCGCCGCCGAGGCGGCAGCGAGTGACGATCGACCGGCCGTTCCGGTCCGGCTCGGCGCGGTAGACGACGTACCTGCACGCACCGACCGCACCTACCATCGGATTGCGGAAGCGCTCGCGCTCGCACGCCCGGCCCGGGTGACGGTGGTTCGCTATCAGAGCCTCGATCCGATCGGTCACTACTTTCTTCGATACGCGATGCCGTCGGCGTTCGGCGACGTGACCGACGACGAGCGGCGGCGGTTCGGGTCCGTGCTCGAGCAACACTACAGCGCGATAGACGAGGCGATCGGCCGCGCGATTCCAGCGCTCGGGCCCGACGATTTGTTGCTCGTGGTGTCGGCCTACGGCATGGAGCCGCTCGGGCTCTGGAAGCGGCTGATCGAAAAGCTCATCGGCGACTCCGAGGTGAGCGGCACCCACGAGGCGGCGCCCGACGGATTTCTCATGGCTTACGGTGCGACGGTCGCGCGAGGCCGTCCGCTGTCGCGGGCGTCGGTGGTCGACGTCGTGCCGACGGTGCTGTACTTCCTCGGGCTGCCGATCGGCCGCGACATGGACGGCTACGCGCGAACCGATGTCTTCCAGCCGGCCTTCACCGAGGAGCGGCCAATCACGTTCATCCCAACGTACGATAGATGATGCAATTTGAGGAAATGCTATAATCTCCGTTAGTTCCTCTCTTTAACGCGTCCCGGCGAGGTCGCGAAGAGGTGTGCATGTTGACGCACGCGCGCATTCCAACTCCAAGCCCAAATCCTCAAATCCTTAAATCCTCACGTCCTCGGATTCTTAAGTCCTCACGTCCTCAAATTTTTGTCCGGATTCCGCGATGCCGGTAGTCATGGACGCGGACCGCATGGGGCGGACGCTCATGCGGATCGCGCACGAAATCCTCGAGCGCAACGCGGCCCCCGGGGGGGTTGACGAGCTGGCCCTCGTCGGCATCCGGACGCGCGGCGTGCCGCTCGCGCGCCGAATTGCGCAGATCATTCGCGAGATCAACCAGCACGAGGTGCCGACCGGCATGCTCGACATCACGCTCTACCGAGACGATCTCATGCGGCACGCCGTGGGACCGCAGCCGCTCGTCCGGCGGACGGAGATCCCGTTTTCCATCGACGACAAACGGATCCTGCTCGTCGACGACGTGCTGTACACCGGTCGCACCATTCGCGCGGCGCTCGACGCGCTCATCGACTTCGGCCGGCCCAAAGCCATCCAGCTCATCGTCCTCGTCGATCGCGGCCACCGCGAGCTGCCCATCAAAGCGGACTACGTCGGGAAGAACCTGCCGACCTCGTCGTCGCAGAGCGTTCAGGTGCATTTGATGGAAATCGACGGACGCGACGAGGTGGAGATCGAGCCGTGAAGAAAGATCTGCTCGGCATCGGGGATCTCTCGGCCGAGGAGATCCATCTCATTCTCGACACGGCGGAAGCGATGCGGGAAATCGGCCAGCGGCCGATCAAGAAAGTGCCGACGCTGCGCGGGAAGACCGTTGTCAACCTGTTCTACGAGCCGAGCACGCGCACCCGCACCTCGTTCGAGATCGCGGAAAAGCGGCTGAGCGCGGACACGCTCAACATCGCGGTCGCGACGTCGAGCGTGATGAAAGGCGAGACCCTCGTGGACACCGCGATGAACATCGATGCCATGGCGCCCGATATGATCGTGCTGCGCCACCCCTCGTCGGGAGCCTGCCACCTGCTCTCGCGCATCTGCCAATCGCCCATCATCAACGCCGGCGACGGACTGCACGAGCACCCCACCCAGGCGCTCCTCGATGCGTTCACCATCCGGGAGCACAAACAGCGCATCGAGGGCCTCAAAGTCGTCATCGTCGGCGATCTGATGCACAGCCGCGTCCTTCGCTCGAACATGCTGCTGCTGACGAAGCTCGGCGCCGAGCTGTGGGTGAGCGGGCCGCCGACGCTCGTTCCGGTCGGCATCGAGAGGCTGGGCGTGCGCGTCTCGACCTCAGTCGACGCGGCGGTCGAAGGCGCCGACGTCATCATGATGCTGAGGATACAACACGAGCGGATGCAGACCGCGTTTGTTCCCTCGCTGCGCGAGTACTACAACCTGTTCGGGATGACGGCCGCGCGCGTCGCGCACGCGAAACCGGACGTCATCATCATGCATCCAGGGCCGATGAACCGCGGCGTCGAAATCGCGTCGGACGTCGCCGACGGCCCGTACTCGGTGATTCTCGAGCAAGTGGCCAATGGCGTGGCCGTGCGGATGGCTGTGCTGTATCTCCTGGCCGGCGGAGCAGAGGAGGCGGATTAGATGCCGAGGCGGTTGCTGAAAGGCGCACGGCTGGTCGATCCAGCGAGCGGCCGCGACGGGATCTTCGATCTGTTGATTGAAGACGGCCGCATCGCGCGAGTAGGGCAGGACCTGCCGGCCGAGGCCGGAACAAAGGTTGTGGACATTCCGAGCGGGTTCATCGTTTGTCCGGGCTTGATCGACATGCACGTGCACCTGCGGGAGCCGGGCCAGGAGCACAAAGAGACCATCGCGACGGGTACGGCCGCGGCGGTTGCCGGCGGATTTACCGCGGTGGCGTGCATGCCGAACACGGACCCGGTCAACGACAACGCCGGCGTCACCGAATACGTGCTCAAGAAGGCAGCCGACGCGAACCTCGCACGCGTGTTCCCGATCGGCGCCGTATCGCGCGGCCAGGCGGGCGAGGAGCTTGCCGACATCGGCGAGCTGCGGCAGGCGGGCTGTGTCGCGGTTTCAGACGATGGCCGTCCGGTGGCGACCGCGCTGCTGATGCGGCGCGCGCTCGAGTACGCCGCCATGTTCAACATGCCGATCGTCGAGCACTGCGAGGAGCAGACGCTCAAGGGCCAGGGGGTCGCGCACGAAGGGCTCCATGCGTCGACGCTCGGATTGCGCGGCATTCCCGGCGAAGCCGAGTCGATCATGGCGCTGCGGGACATCTCGCTCGCCGGACTCACGCGCGGCGCCGT
>QHWL01000637.1 GCA_003222555.1 Acidobacteriota bacterium
TCATCCAAGTCGCCGTTCCCGTTCCCGCGCTGAACCTGCTGACATACCGCGTGCCGGACGGAATGACCGCCCCGACCGTCGGCGCCCGCGTGGTCGTGCCGCTCGGGTCGAGGATTGTCACCGGAGTTGTCGTTGACGCGGCGCTGCCTTTGGACGACGAACTGGGCGACGTCAACATCAAGCCAATCCGAGAGCTGCTCGATGCCGGTGCGTTCATTCCGCCGGACGTCATCGACCTTGCGCTCTGGACCGCGACGTACTACGCGGCGGGTTCCGGAGAAACGATTACCGCCGTTTTGCCGCCCAAGGCGCGTGGCGGGCGGGCGGATGCCCATAAGACGATACGCATTGCCGCGATCACCGCCGCCGGGTTGGACGAGCTTCAGGAGGCGCGCACCCACCGAGAAGCTGGCCCCTCCTCGCCAGGCCCGGGACGCCGTGAATTGACGCCGAAACAGTACGAGGCGCTCGACATCCTCGCGGGAACGCCGTCCGGCATTCCGACGCCGCAGCTGGCGGTCCGCGGCATTGCCGCCGACGCCGTCTCGAGGCTCGCGGGCCACGGGTTGGTCAGCCTTCGACAGGTGCGCGTCGATCGCGATCCCTTTCACCTGGCCTCTATCAGCTCGCCGCCGGTCGACGCCGACCGGCGCCTGACGCCCGAGCAGACGGCGGCGGTCGGGCGTCTGACCGCTCTCGCGCAGACCGATTCGTTTCACGTCGCGCTGCTGCACGGCGTCACCGGCAGCGGCAAGACCGAGATTTATCTGCGGCTGTCGGCCGCCGTGCGCGCCGCGGGTCGCGGCGTCTTGATGCTCGTGCCGGAAATCGGGCTCACGCCCGCCATGGCGTCGCTCTTCCGGCAGGCGTTCGGCGACCGCGTGGCGATTCAGCACAGCGGCCTCTCTGACGGCGAGCGCCACGATCAATGGCAGCGCATCCGCCGCGGCGACATCGACGTCGTGGTCGGCACGCGCTCGTCTGTGTTCGCTCCGCTCGACCGCGTCGGCCTGATCGTCGTCGACGAGGAGCATGACGGATCGTACAAGCAGGAGGAGAACCCCCGGTACAACGGACGCGATGTCGCGATCGTTCGAGGGCAGCGCGCGAAGGCGCTCGTCGTCCTCGGGTCGGCGACGCCGTCGATGGAGAGCTATTACAACGCGACAAGCGGCCGGTACGAGCGCGTCGTCCTCGAGCGGCGCGTGCTCGATCGAGCCCTGGCGGCGGTCACCATCGTCGACATGCGCGAGGAATACGCCGCGACGGGGCCAGACGCGATCCTCAGCCGCGCGCTAAGGGACGCCATTGCCGCTCGCCTCGATCGCAAGGAGCAGTCGCTCGTCCTCCTGAATCGGCGCGGCTTCGCGACCGCCGTGTTCTGCCGTCAGTGCGCGGGGACGCTGGATTGCCCCAACTGCAGTGTCTCGCTGGTGATTCACGGCGAAGGTGGGGCGCGGCGCGCGAGGTGCCACTACTGTGACTACTCCACGCGCGTTCCGTCCGCGTGTCCGCTGTGCGCCGGCCCCTATCTGGAGCAGGCCGGATTCGGCACCGAGCGCGTCGAGGCGGAGATCAAGCGGCTGTGTGGGCCTGCGCGCGTCGCGAGGCTCGACCGCGATGCGGTTCGCCGCAGAGGGGCGCTGGCCTCGCTGCTGTCGCGATTCCGCGACGGCGAGATCGACGTGCTCGTCGGGACGCAGATGATCGCGAAGGGACACGATTTTCCGCGCGTCACGCTCGTCGGCGTGGTCTCGGCCGACGTGGGTCTCGGCGTGGCAGACTTCCGCGCCTCCGAACGGACGTTTCAACTGCTGACGCAGGTCGCCGGCCGCGCCGGCCGCGGCGAGCAGCCGGGCGAAGCGATTGTCCAGACCCTGTATCCAGATCACTACAGCATTCAGCTCGCGTGTCGGCAGGACTACCCGGCGTTCTACGCCCGCGAGCTCCAATTCCGCCGCGCGATGCGCTATCCGCCGTTCGTGTCGATCATCAACACCATCGTCCGCTCGCGGACATTCGCCGGCGCGATGGATGATGCCGCCGACATCGTTCAGCGACTGAGGGAGGCGGACGGCGATCGCGGCGAGTTTCGCGTGCTGGGTCCGGCGCCGGCGCCTCTTGGCAAGCTCCGCGGCGAGTACCGCGCGCAGCTGCTCATCAAGAGCTCGAATCGGAAGCGGATGAGAGAAGCCTTGGTGTCGGTTATCGCCGAGCGGCCCGACCTCCAGCGACGGGTGGTGGTAGATGTGGACCCGATGAGCGTCTCGTAGGTCTCGCGTTCGGTCGAGGCTTTAGGCGGACCGTTTGCCCGTATGATTTCCATCGGCTCGATCGGCGCCGGCGTGAAGCAGAGGACAAACATCAGCAGCGCGACGATGGCGAGGATGAGGCGCGAGCGATCGAGAGGCACGTCCTCATCGAACGTGCGGGGATGGCTCGGTCCGAACGCCACGAGCATGGCGACCATCAGAACCGTCCACACAAGCCAGCTCGTGGAGAAGTAAGTCAAGATGATCGCGACGCCGAGCGTCGCCAATGTGACGTACGTCGAACGCCGTCCAAGCACGGCGTACGAGATGTGCCCGCCATCGAGTTGGCCGATCGGGAACAGATTCAGCGCCGTCGCGAGGAGCCCGAACCACGCCGCGAACGCGACGGGATGCATGTTCAACATG
>QHWL01000638.1 GCA_003222555.1 Acidobacteriota bacterium
GAGCCCAACCCAAGGACGCCGCCGACGTGATTGAGGACGATTCTGGTATTGGGTAACGCGCTCGCAAGGTCGGCAACTTCGCCGATCTGGGTATGGTAGAGCGACACGTCGTAAGAAAGGTTCAGGCGGCCAACCACCGCTACGCCTTCCCGGAACTTCTTGTCGGCCAGCATCCCCGCGTGGGTAAGCGGATTCGGTCTAAGGGTGACAGCCTCAGCCTCCCATGAGACGCCGTGGCGGATCCCGCGAAAGCGATCGCCCCCCGCCCGCATCAGCGCGGTCAAAACCGGCTCCACACGGCTGCCCAACATCAGATCCGCGTGCCCGACGATACCGGAGGCTACCCTGGTCTTGCCGAAGACGCCGCTGCCGCACATGGCGGCGACGCCATTGGCGAACTCGACCTCGCCGACAGGCCTCATTTCCTCCGGGCCCCGGTCACGATACATCGAGCTCGCCTCCATGTACACGGTCGCGACAATATTGTGGCCGCTGCCGGTATCCGCCAGAAGATCTTCCAGCAAGTACCGCCATCCGGGGCGCTGCCACAAATGGTGATGCGGATCGATGATCGGCAGTCCTGGTTCGAGAATCGGTTCTTTGTGCCGCGCGAGCCAATCCAGGCGAGGCACCGGGTTCCCCGGCGCGGCCTTCTGTTGTTGTGCGGCCTGTTGTCCGCCTTGCTGTGCGTATGCCCGCCGCGGCCATGCGGCCGCTGCCGTGCCAAGGAGCAGGGAAAACTTGCGTCGATTCACGGGTCACCTCCGTTGCTGCGGGAAATCGGGGAACCCCTTCAATTTACCTCAGACCGAGTTGGGTGGGATGAACGAAGGAGAGAGGCGGGCCAATTTTTCTGCCACGGGGAACGAGGGGCGGTGCGGATCTTCTCGATGCTCATGCCACTCGCCGTCGCCCCGAGCGCGGCAAGGGCGCGGTCGCGATCGTGAAGGAGGTCGCGCGGCCCCTCGTCCTCGGGAAAGGCTTGAACCTGACGGTGGGATTCGAGGCGAGCACGCTCACCCGTTGACATGATAAAGAGATGAAAGTATCATTATGTCATGTCATCGACGATGGTGCAGATTCGAAACGTGCCTTCGGAATTTCATCGCAGGTTGAAGGCCCGGGCGGCGATGGAGGGCATGTCGATGTCCGACTACATCCTGCGTGAGGTGGGTAAGGCCCTGGATCGGCCTACTCGACACGAGATGCTCGAGCGGCTTCGAGCGCGGCCTGTTCGTCGCCTGAAGCGAAGCGCCGCGGACGTGATCCGCGCGGAACGGGATTCTCGGTGATCGTCCTCGATGCGTCGGCTCTCGTAGAACTGGTGCTCAATACGGTCGCAGGACGGACGATTGCGGCGCGTATTGCCGACCCAGGCCTCAGTTTGCACGTGCCTCACCTCGCTGATATCGAGGTCGCTCAGGCACTTCGGCGGTATGCCAACGACGGCGGTCTCGACGCGGCAGACGCGGCCGTCGCCCTCGAGGATCTTCGTTCTTTGGATCTGGAGCGCCACGCCCATGAACCGCTGCTCGATCGAGTGTGGGCCCTTCGACACAACCTGAGCGCGTACGATGCCGTCTACGTGGCGCTGGCCGAGGTGCTGGATACGGTGTTGTTGACGTGCGATGGTCGGCTCGCGCGCGCGCCGGGCGCCGGGCGCCGTGTGGAACTCGTCGAGCCTACGAACTGATGCGATGCGGCGACGCGGACTGTACCCAAAACTGTACCCCCTCTCGGTCGGAATTCGTGTGATTCAGTACGAAGACTGGGTAGCTATAGATCAGCGATTCGAGCCCGGATTTACTACGTCAAGTCGCATGGTACGACGCCATGGCAAATCGGCCCGCCAAGTTGGCCGCCGGTCAGGACTGATCCCGTCTGCACGTCGTTTTCACTCGTCGCGGTTCTTCTTCACAAATCCGGCTGGATCAGGCGGCCGCGATGCAATAATCTCCCATCTCGCTGGATCCAAATGTCGTCAGAACACTGACGAGGTGGAGCTAGCTAACCTTGCCTGAGGGCGACAAGACAATATGTTCAGGAGGAACACTATGAAAAACACTGCACTGAAAGTTTTGCTTACGGCGGCGGCTCTGATTCCTCTGGCGGTCCTCGCCCAGCCTAGGCCGGGAAACCCAACGACCGCTACCGTCATCACCAAGGCTGAGATCGACAAGATCAGCGCCACGGAACAGAACCAGACGACCCGTGACGAGAACGCCAGGGTCGTCGATATCGGCGATGGCTGGAGCATGGAGTTGGGCATCATTCATCGCTCGAAGCAGCGCGTGCTGACGGCCGGGGAGGCCAAAGCTCAGGCGGCCGGTCGAGGCAATGCCCA
>QHWL01000639.1 GCA_003222555.1 Acidobacteriota bacterium
TCGACGAAGACGTATGAGACGATCTTCTCCCGAACCGGAATGTCGTGGTCGATGCTCGGCACGGCCAGCAAGGCCGCAACCGTCTTCGCCAACACCGGATCGAAATCTCCGTTCGGATATCCCAATCTGCGGTACGCGTCTACGATGCGCGGCTTGAGCGTCAGGTACAGACGCGCCGTTCCTGCGGCGTCCAGCCCGTCGACGGCGGCCGCGTACTCGTCGTAGCGGTGATAACTGGCCGGATCGAGCAACGTGACGCCTCCTGCTGAACGGACGCGAAAGTGGGCCGTGGGCGCAAGCGCCCGCAGGTGCGTGACCGGTGTCCTCCCGTCCGACACGTTGAGCGTCACGACGGTGAAGTTCTCGATCAGTCCGTTGGTGGCGAGCCAGGCCAGCACTTTGGGATGGGATGACAGTTTGGCGACCAGCTCGCGCACCAGTGGGTCGGTCTCCTGGAGTGGAGGCAGCGCAATCGTCTCGCTTTCGAGCGTCGGCGCCTCCGGACTCGAGACGGGCCCTGGCCTGGCAATCGTCGCGGCTGTCGGCTGCGGCCTCGGCCGTCGAAGAGCGACGTACGCGAGCGCAGCGCCGACGACAAGGAGAGTGACGGCCAGGACGATCCACTTGACGCGATCGGACTGTTCGGCGGCGGCGGGCGGCTCCGGCGAACGGTTGAGCTCGAGCTCTTCGAAATCGTCCATGCTCCAGTCTACTGCTGCCGGAACGTCAGGTTGAGCGTGCGCGAAATGGGGCTGAGTAACCTGTCGATTCATGTGTCCGGGGATACGGCCTGGTCGGCCTACGACTTCACGTTCGCGGGCAAACGGGCAAATGGGCAGCCCTCCGCATCCAAGGGATGGGAGAGCCACGTCTAGCACGAGGAATCCGCGTCGCCCTCCCGTTCCGCCTATATAATCAGGCTACTTTGGCCTCCGCTCCAGGCACGCGCCTCGGCGCTTGCGGACCGCATCGCGCAGGGGCGATACCGATCGATGAGGCGTGCCGATCGCCGAGCAGATCGCTGAAGCCTTTGAGGCCGTAAGCACGGGCCACAACAATGATCAAGGAGGACGCCGATTATCGATCCGATCCGACGCAAGATCCTGAAAACGGGCGCCGCGGCGACGGCGATCGCCGCAGCGCCGGGTGTGCTTGCTCAGCAGGCTGCGCAAAGAGGAGCTGCCATGTCCTTCTACGAAAAAGGCCCCGTTCGCATCCACTATGAAGAGACCGGTTCCGGCTTCCCGCTGTTGCTCATCGCCGGCGGGGGATTGAACTCGACGATCTCCGGCTTGAACAACCCCTTCAACGCGATCCAGGAGTTCAAGGGGGAGTACCGCTGCATCGCGGCGGACCTGCGCAACGCCAACACCGGCCAGTCTTCCGGCCCGCTCGAGCTCGACCGGCCGTGGGATGCGTACACCGATGA
>QHWL01000640.1:0-467 GCA_003222555.1 Acidobacteriota bacterium
AGATGGCCGACATGGATCCGATTCTCGAGCTGGCCGCCGAATACGGCCTCAAGGTGGTTGAAGACGCCTGCCAGGCGCATGGTGCCGAGTACTTCTCACAGAAAGAGCAGCGCTGGCGCAAGGCCGGTTCGATCGGGCATGCTGCCGCGTTCAGCTTTTATCCGGGCAAGAATCTGGGCGCCTGCGGCGAAGCGGGCGCCGTCACGACCGGGGACGAGCGAGTGGCGCGACACTGCCAGATGCTGCGTGACCACGGGCAGTCAAAGAAGTATTTCCACGACATATCGGGATACAACGGGCGGCTCGATGCGATCCAGGCCGCGTTCCTGCGTGTGAAGCTTCGTTATTTGTCTTCGTGGAACGAGCAGCGGCGGGCGCATGCACATGCGTACGGGAACCTCTTCGCCGGCAGCAACGGGACCGTCGTCCCTCCACACGGGCCAGCCTGGTCACGACCCGTCTATCAC
>QHWL01000640.1:629-3131 GCA_003222555.1 Acidobacteriota bacterium
CCATCGACAGCCAGCGGCGCGTCGTCAGCGAGATCGTCCGGTCCACGGCGGCGCCGCCGATCGCGTCCCCGGTTCGTCCCGCCCCCGCGACGGCCTCCAGCAAAGGAAAGATCTGGATCGACCTGGACAACTCTCCCCATGTGCCGTTTTTTGCGCCGATCATCGACGAGCTGCAGCGGCTTGACTATTCGGTCGTGCTCACGGCGCGTGACTGTTTTCAGGTACGCGCGCTGGCCGATCTGTTCCGCCTGAAATGCAAAATCGTCGGACGCCACTCCGGAAGCAACACGATACGCACGCTGGCCGGGCTCTGTTTGCGGGCGTCGCAGTTGGCTCCGACGATTCTCAAAGAGAAACCGGATCTGGCGGTCTCGCACGGTTCCCGATCTCAGTTGATCGTCTCGGTCCCGTTCGCCATTCCGAGTTTGTTCATCGGCGATTATGAGTTCTCAACCGTCTCGGCCCTCATCCATCCCACGTGGGTGATGTGCCCGGAGGTGATCCCGAGCACAGCGGTTCGGGGCGATCCCAGCCGGATTCTCAAGTATCCCGGCATCAAGGAAGACGTGTACGTCCCGAGGTTCATTCCGGACCCGACACTCAGATCTCAGCTCGGTCTTCACGAGGACGACCTCGTCGTGACGGTGCGTCCGCCCGCGACTGAGGCGCACTACTACAACCCCGCGAGCACCGATCTGTTCAAGGCGGTGATCGAGTTCGCGCGCCAGCAGCCTGAGGTGCGGATGGTCGCGCTTCCCCGAAACGAACGGCAGGAGGCCTGGATGCGAGAGATCTGGCCCGAGCTCTTTTCGAACGGCACGCTCCGGATTCCACCGTCGGTCGTGGATGGCCTCAACCTGATTTGGTACTCGGACCTGGTTGTCAGTGGCGGCGGCACCATGAACCGGGAGGCCGCGGCGCTGGACGTCCCCGTCTACAGCACCTTCCGCGGGAAGATCGGCGCGGTCGATCGATACCTGAGCGAGGCAGGTCGGCTCGTTCTCCTCGAGAGCGCCGAGGATGTGCCGGCGCAAGTGAGGCTCACCCGGCGACAGCGTCCCGCCCAGCCTGGGAGGCGTGACCGAGGAACTCTCGGCAGTATCGTCAAGCAGATCGTGGTGCTGCTGCCGAGTAGAGATTCCGCGTCGAACCGAAAGGTCGCGTAACGCCATGAAGGTTCTGAGTGTGGTCGGAGCGCCGCCGAACTTCGTGAAGGTCGCACCGATCATCGCAGCTCACGGCGTGCGCGGGGATGGCGGAGGCGAGGCCGGCATGAGCGCCACCTCCGGCGCGCGGGATGCTCGCTGCGCCGTCACCGAGCTCTGGGCGATGGCCGGCAAGTTCGTCGCGTGGCTCGAAGATGCCGGATACGAGAGCTACGATCCCTACGACGTCTGGGGCACGCGGTATGGTGTGCTGGCGCGGCGGCTGTACTACAGGAAGCATCCGCTGGGCGTGGCCATGACCGCGCCGCTGATTCTGATGGAGATCGTCTGGCCGCGGCTGCGAACATTGCTTGTCGGAAAGGATCGCTATCCGACCGCCGACGCACAACTGGCACTGGCGTTCCTGAACCTGTATGAGATCTCGCGCGCGCAGGAAGAGGCGCTCGCGCCACGCGCATCTGGCGGACGCACGTCGGTCTCCTGGCTGACCAAGGCCAAGCAACTCGCCGACGACCTGCTGACGGAGAGTGTCCCGGGGTGGAGTGGCCTGGGCTGGGGATATCCATTCGACTGGCAGAACGTCAGCGGCCTCGTGAAAAAGCAAACACCGCACATTACGGCGACGCCGTACTGCTACGAGGTGTTCACGCGGCTCTTCGATCTGACCGGCGACGATCACTACTGTGAAGTCGCCCGATCGATCGCGGCATTCGTTTTCGAAGACCTGCACGACACGCCGACCGGACGCGACGCCGCGGCGGGCAGCTACACGCCTTACGATCGCAGCAAAGTCGTCAACGCGAGCGCCTATCGGGCCTTCGTGTTGTTCGATGCCGCGCGGCGGTTCCACAACGACGCCTATCGCGCGAAGGCCTCGAAGAACCTTCGGTTCATTCTGGACGCGCAGCGCCCAGACGGATCCTGGCTCTATGCGATCGACAGCCCGGCGGAAGCGTTCATCGATCATTTCCATACGTGTTTCGTGCTGAAAAATCTGTACAAGCTCAATCGCGAGCTCCACAGCCCGGAGGTCGCCGCGTCTGTTCGCCGAGGGTACGAGTGGTATCGCCGCTCGCTCTTCGACCGCCGGGACCATCCGCGATCGTTCACGATTGCGCCGCGCCTTGAGGTCGTCCGGATCGAGATGTACAACGTCGCCGAAGCCATCAGCCTGGGGACGCTGCTCGGCCACGACATCCCGGGGGCCTTCGCCCTCGCCGATGATCTTGCCGCCCGGTTCGTGAGGCCCTACCAGCTGCGGGCGGGACATTGGATCACGCGAATCTACCTCGGCGGGATCAGGCACCGCGTGCCGTTCCTGCGATGGCCGCAATCA
>QHWL01000641.1 GCA_003222555.1 Acidobacteriota bacterium
CATGGGCGCGAAGCGGAACACCAGCACGACTACGACCGGGCTGTGGTCGAGTACACGAAAGCGCTGCGACTGAGGCCCGATGATGCCGACGCCCGGCTGGGTCTCGATCGCGCGAAGCTGCGCGCCTCGGACGATCACTTCACGCGCGGCCGACGTCTGGCCGCCGTCGACAAGCTCGATGAGGCGCTTGTCGAGTACCAGCTGGCCGCCGAGCTCAATCCCACCAGCTCCACCATCGACGAGGACCTTCGGTCGACGCGCAACAAGCTGCGATCGAAAGTCGCCGTCGCGCGCGAAGGCAAAACGGAGCTGCAAACGCTGATCGAGCGGACGCGAAATCTGCCGCCGCCTGGCCTCGACCTCCCCCCGAACGTCAAGATGCCGGACTCGCTCAGCTTTCGCGATGCGAGCAGCCGGGACGTCTTCACGGCCATCGCGCGCTTCGCCGGCATCAGCCTAATTTTCGACCCGACATTTCGTGAGACGCCCATCACCGTCGACCTCCGCAACGCGACTCTCGACGATGCGCTGAACACCGTTGCCGGCACGACGCGCACGTTCTTCCGCGTCACGGCGCCGAAAACGGTCGCCGTGATTCCAGACACGCCCGCCAAGCGCCGCGAGTACGAAGAAGTGATCGTCCGCACGTTCTATCTGAGCAACGCCGATTTGAAGGAGACGATGGATCTGCTGCGACTGGTGCTCGATGCGCGCCGCATCTCGCCCACCACGGCCACCAACGCGCTGACGATTCAGGACACTCCCGAGCACATCGCCGCGGCGGCGCGGGTTCTCTCCGCCATCGACAAGGCGCGGCCCGAAGTGCTCATCGACGTGGAGCTGCTCGAAGTGGATCGGACGAGGCTGCAGGAATACGGTCTGCAGATCGCGTCGCCCGGTTCGCCGGGCATCAACGGATCGGCGACTGTCAATCCAACCCCGCAGGGTCAGATCCTCAACCTGCAGTCTCTGCGCAATCTCTCGCAGTCCGACATCCTGCTCGCGGGCCTGCCGGCACTCTACTATCGTCTGCTGAAAACCGACACGAACACGCGCACGCTGGCCAACCCCCAGCTCCGCACGTCGGAAGGCACGCCGGCACAGGCCCGGTTCGGCGAGCGCGTGCCGGTGCCGGCCACGACGTTTGCGCCGATCGCGACCGGCGGCATTCCGCAGCAGCCCATCACGTCGTATAACTACGAAAACATCGGCGTCAACATCGACATCACTCCGCGCACGCACCACGACGACGATGTGACCCTGGCGCTCAAGGTGGCGGTCACGAGCATTTCTGGAGTTTCGGGTTTTGGCGGTCTCCCGACCTTCGGCAACCGGGAGATCAACACGGTGATCCGTTTGCGGGACGGCGAAACGAACATGCTGGCCGGTCTGATTCGCGACGACGAGCGCCGGACGCTCGACGGGATTCCCGGACTGAGCGATCTGCCGGTGATCGGCCGGCTGTTCTCGCATTCCTCGAAACAAATCGACCAGACCGACATCATCCTCACGCTGACGCCGCACATCATCCGCGTTCTCGACCTCACCGAGACGGACTTGCGCCCCTTCCGGGTCGGACGCGATTCAATCGCGCCGCTCAGTGAACTGCCTTTGCCAATAGAGCTGCCGAGGCCGCCCGAGCCGCCGAGAGCCGAGCCGGCGCCGGCGCCGCAGACGCCGCCCGCACCCAACCCTCCCGCCGGTCTGCGGTAGCGTCCTGAACGCATTACAGCGCTCGGGACCAAAGCGCTACCACCGAGGGCACGGAACAGACGACGGAGGTCACGGAGAACCCTGATGGGCGCCGCGGTGTGCTCGGTTTGTTCACTGTGTTCATTGTCATGCGGCGCAGAATCTGCCATCGCGCGCCGCGGCACCATCGAAGATGCCCGGATTCACTACTCTTTCTCAACGCTCCCGCCTGGCATCGTCATCGCAAGGACGACGATGGTAGAATGCGCGCCTCACGCGAACCCATGACTATCGCCCGACTCAAACAGTCGATGGACCGCCGTTTCCGGTCAATGGATCGCGCGATGGACCGCCGCTTCCGGTCAATGGATCGCGCGACGGACCGCCGCTTTGCGCGGTTCGATCGCAAGAAGGCGGACAAATCAGACGTTCG
>QHWL01000645.1 GCA_003222555.1 Acidobacteriota bacterium
ACCTGATTGGGTTGAGCGGCCTCATCACGCCCTCGCTCGACGAGATGGTGTTTGTCGCTAGGGAGATGGAGCGCCGGCACATCCGGCTGCCGCTCCTGATTGGCGGCGCGACCACCAGCAAGCAGCACACGGCGGTGAAAATCGCGCCCGAGTACGGCCAGACGACCGTCCACGTGCTCGACGCGTCGCGCGTCGTCGACGTGGTTTCCAGCTTGCTGAACGACACGCGTCGCCCCGACTTCGAGCGGGACAACCGGGAGCTGCAGATACAGTTACGCGATCAATACAGCGCGCGCCGCGAGCGGCCGCTGCTCCCGTACGACGTGGCTCTCAAGAACCGGCTCAAGATCGATTGGCCGCACGAAGCGCTGCCGGAGCCGTCGTTTGTCGGCAGGCGAGTGCTCGCCAAGGTGCCTCTCGAGCAGATCGTGCCGTACATCGACTGGACGTTCTTTTTCGCGGCGTGGGAGCTCAAAGGCCGGTTTCCCGCGATCCTCGAGCATCCACAGTACGGCGCGGCCGCTCGGGATTTGTACGAGAACGGCCGCGCGTTGCTCGATCGGATCATCAGCGAGGAGTTGCTGACGGCGAACGGCGTCTACGGCTTCTGGCCCGCGGCCAGCGAGGACGACGACATCGTCGTGTACCGCGATCGGGAGAAGACCGGCGAGCTGGTGAGGTTCAACATGCTGCGCCAGCAGGAAGCGATCGCGGATGGAAAGCCCAACCTGTCGCTCGCCGATTTCATCGCGCCTCGCGCGGCTGCCACGACCGACTATCTGGGCGCGTTCGCCGTCACGGCGGGTCTGGGCGCGGACGCGCTCGCGGTTCGATTCGAGCGAGATAACGACGACTACAACGCCATCCTCGTGAAGGCGCTCGCGGATCGTCTTGCGGAGGCCTTCGCGGCGTATCTCCACGCGACGGCCCGCGCCGAGTGGGGTATCCAGGAGCGGCTGAGCTCCGCGGACATCCTCGCGGAAGCTCATCGCGGAATCCGGCCCGGGTTTGGGTACCCGGCGTGTCCCGATCACAGCGAGAAATTCAAGCTCTTTGAATTACTCGCCGCCGGGGCCGCCGGCATCGAGTTGACCGAGCATGCGGCGATGATCCCCGCCGCGAGCGTCAGCGGCCTCTACTTCGCGCATCCTCAAGCGCGCTACTTCACCGTCGGCCGGATCGGTGACGATCAGATCGCCAGCTACGCGCGGCGCAAGGGGCAGTCGCTCGAGCAAGTCGAGCGCTGGCTGACTTCAAACCTCGCCTACGAACCTGCACGATGTTGACGGCGGGGCCCTGGCCGTTGGGGACGGGCGTACGGACTCCCGTCCGCCGGGCCTCACAACGCGTCACGCTGAGACGTCAGCCAACCGATGCCCGCAGTGCCAGAAACGAGCCAGTGCAGTACAGGCCAATATGTGCCTCAAAGACTTGTCACGTGCTCTATTCTGACAATTCAGTTCAAAAGGGGACAGACAGACCATTTCGCCGTTTCTTAAAGGAATACCGACGATTTTCGGGCCAAATCTCGACTTTTTGGTGCAAAACGGAACACTGTCAGGCCGTCAGGCACCGAAAATGTGATGTTCATGATTTACTCCAAGTCACAGTCAGATAGCTATTTACAGCGCCACACTCGAAAAAGGCCGGGCTGGCTGTCTCTTTGCACCTATGAGACGCGGTATGACGTTATCTCGCGTCCAGCGACCCGTGAGGCGGAAGGCCGTATGGGGCCTCAAGCTCACCTTCGCTGTTGCAGCATTTTTTGTTGCCGGGCTCGCACCGAACGCGTTCGCCGACGGCCAGAAGGGTCAGCATACTCGGACAGCGAAAAAGGTCCGACCCGGCGAGGAAAGCTCGCAGGCCAAACAGTACAAATCCGATGACGAGGTGACTCGCCGTTCGAGCGCCAACCCGCTGCACATCAGCAGCGTCATCGTTACGCTGGTGCCCGGCGCGCAGTTGCCCTCCGAGTTCAAAAAATTCGCGCGGGCCGGCGGCAGGCTGGACATCATCAACGGTCAGGTCCTGGACCTGCCCAACGGCCTTCTCCGCAAGCTCGCCGCGCACCCGGACATCTTCCGCATCCACGACAACCGGCCGATCAAGACGCACAACTACCGGACGTCGGTCACCGTCGGGGCCACGACTGTGCGCGACTCGATGGGGTTCACGGGCGCCGGCATCGGTGTCGCGGTCATCGCCACGGGCATTACGACTTGGCATGACAGTCGAAAACGCTGTATCCGTATGGCAACCAGCGGGTCCGAAAGTTTGTCGACTTCGTGAACGCCCGGACGCAGCCCTACGACGACAACGGCCACGGCTCGCACGTCGCCGGCATTATCGCGGGCAACGGGTACGATTCGAAGGACGAGGAGAAGGCGGGCATCGCGCCGGCTGCGTCGCTGGTCTCGCTGAAAGTGCTCGACGCGAACGGCCAGGGTACGATTGGCAACCTCATCGCGGCCCTCAACTGGGTGGCGGTCAACGCCAAGACCTACAACATCCGCGTCGTGAACATGTCGGTCGGCGCGCAAGTCCGCGAGTCGTATTGGACCGACCCGTTGACGCTGGCGGCCAAGGCGGTCACCGATCGCGGCGTCACCGTCGTCACCGCGGCCGGCAACTTTGGCAAGAATGCGGCGGGTCATCTCCAGTGGGGCGGCATCACGGCGCCGGGCAACGCGCCGTGGGTGCTCACCGTTGGCGCGTCGAGCACGATGGGCACGCTGACGCGCAAGGACGACACGATGGGCGCCTATAGCTCGTCGGGGCCGACGGCCGTCGACTTCGGCGCCAAGCCGGATTTGGTGGCGCCGGGCACGGGCACCATTTCGCTGGCGGTGCCGGGCAGCACCTTCTACGCCACCAAAGCGCAGTACCTGGTCAACGGCGACAGGCCTCTGGGCTCGATCCCGTATTTGACCCTGACCGGCACGAGCATGGCGGCGCCGGTCGTCAGCGGCACCGTGGCGTTGATGCTGCAGGCGAACCCGGCCCTCACGCCGAACTTGATCAAGGCGATACTTCAGTACACGGCGCAGGTCTATCCCGGCTACAGCGCGCTGCGCCAGGGCGCGGGCTTCCTCAACACGCTCGGCGCCGTGCGCCTGGCGAAGTTCTACGCGACGGCGGGGCCCGGCGACAGGATGCCAGTGCAGAAAACGTGGAGCCGCCAGATCATCTGGGGCAACCACCGGTTGACAGGCGGCGTCATCAAGCCAACCGCCAATGCGTGGGCCACCAGTGTCGTCTGGGGCGCGGCCCGGACGTTCATGACCGAGGGCGACAACATCGTCTGGGGCACGATGGCCGCCGACTTCGACAACATCGTGTGGGGCACGTCGTTGGACTTCGACAATATCGTATGGGGCACGTCGTTGGACTTCGATAACATCGTGTGGGGCACGGCGCTCGACGACAACATCGTGTGGGGCACCGACTGCGGAGGCGCCGACTGCGCCAACGTGGTGTGGGGCACGGCCGACCTGCTGGACAACATCGTGTGGGGCACGGCCGACCTGCTGGACAACATCGTGTGGGGCACGTCGCTGGACCTGGCCAACATCGTGTGGGGCACGTCGGCCGACGCGGACGTCACCTGGGGCAGCGACACGCCCGACGCGGAGGTCTTCCCCCCTGAAGACCCCGGACCGCCGCCGGACGTCAGCCTCGAGTTCGGCGACATCGTCGTTCCGACGACGGTCAGTCCTCTTCCTGTGGGGGTGCTCTGATGGAAAAGATGCCTTACCGTCAGGAACTGGACACGCAAGTGTTTCAGGCCGCGGTAGAACCGGTTGTCAGCACCGACTGGCAGCAGCGCCTGCCGGTGTTGAGTGGAAACATGGTGACTCTGCGCGAACTGCGGGCGTCGGACGCTCCGTCGCTGTTCGCGATGCTCACAACCGAAGAAGTGACTCGGTTCATCTCGCCGCCACCGACCACGGTTGAGGGCTTCGAGGGCTTTATCGCGTGGACGCTGCGGCAGCGGACGGCAGGCGCTTACGCGTGCTTCGCCGTGACGCTGAAAGGATTCGACACGGCGATCGGAATCTTCCAGGTCCGCCAGACCGAGCCGGGCTTCGACACCGGGGAATGGGGATTCGCCATCGGCTCGCCGTTCTGGGGCACCGGAGTGTTCCAAGAGGGCGCCGAGCTGCTTCTCGAGTTTGCGTTCGACACGATCGGTGTTCATCGGCTCGAGGCGCGCGCGGCAGTGCACAACGGCCGGGGAACCGGCGCGCTGCTCAAAGTTGGCGCCGTCCAGGAGGGCATCCTCAGAAAGTCGTTCCTGCGCGACGGACAGTATTTCGATCAGGGTCTTTACGCGATTGTCGAGAACGACTGGCGTGACGCCATTACGCGATTGTCGAGAACGACTGGCGTGACGCCAGGGAAACGAAGCGATCGACCTCGCGCATTCACTGACCCAGCATTCAATCGATCAAAGAACGGGCCGGCCCGTGTGCCGGCCTTTTTCTCGTACGTTCCTCTTTCGTACCCAGGGTCCGGCCTTTCGTACGTGGCATCCGGCTTTTTCGTACGTCGTGTCCGGCTTTAGCCGGACCTGCTCCACCGCCGTTTCCATCTCGCGCCTTCCGCCGTTCTGAGTCATCATCTCCAATATGTCATCGCTATGTCGGTCTTTGAA
>QHWL01000635.1:0-2297 GCA_003222555.1 Acidobacteriota bacterium
CCTCCCCGGGGAATCGACAAGCGCATGCTGTTCGCCGTCGTTGAACAGGGAGCGCCAGGAAGCGACCCGCCGGCAAATGCGCTCGCGCCCGCGTGGCTCGATCGTGAGGCGATGATGGAGCGGCTCGGAGGAGACGCCGATCTTTTCGCCGATGTCGTCGACTTCTTTCTCGAAGATTGCCCGCCGCACGTCGCCGCCATCGAGGCGGCTGTTGATGCGTGCGATGCCGACCGGTCAGAGCGACGGCCCAACCGCGGTCCAGTGCCGCCCGCAATGTACATGAGCGCCAGGCGTACGATGGCTGCTCAACCAGCCGCGGCCTCCGGGGCTGTGGGCGCTTGAACACGCGATAGCCTGGAGAGCTCGACAGGGTCCTCAAGCAGCCCGACTGTTCAATTGTGTACACTTTCGCTACGTTCATCGGTATATAGTCTAGGCTCGGGTAAGGCCCCGAATCGCCGGTCCGTCGTCCACCGTCCACTTTCAATCGGCGCCGTCGACGTGGTCTTCGCCGGTCCAGTTGTTCTTCAGGAGGGTCCGGCCATGCAATCGAAGCAAAAGGGCACGTTCGATGCCCAGGCGTTCCTCGAGTCGGCGGGAGTCGCCAGAAAGATCGTCGACTATCGGCGATCCGAGGCTATTTTCACGCAAGGCGATCCGTGCGACAGCGTCCTGTACATCCAAAAGGGTGGCGTGAAGCTGTCAGTGCTCTCCAAGACGGGGAGAGAAGCGGTCGTGGCGATGCTAGGACCCGGCGATTTCTTTGGAGAAGGATGCCTGGCGGGCCAGCCCGTCCGCATGGGGAGCGCGACCGCGCTCACGAGCAGCACCATCCTTCAGGTGGACAAGGATCAGATGGTGCGCCTGCTGCACAAGCAGCACTCGCTCTCCGATCGGTTCATCGCCCACATGCTCGCGCGGAACATCCGCATCGAGGAAGACCTCGTCGATCAGCTCTTCAACTCCAGCGAAAAACGGCTGGCCCGGACGCTCTTGCTGCTCGCGCGGTACGGCGAGCCTGACAAACCACAGAAGGCCGTCCCGAAGATCTCGCAGGCGACGCTCGCGGAAATGGTCGGCACGACCAGGTCGCGTGTGAATTTTTTCATGAACAAGTTCAAGCGACTGGGGTTCATCGAATACAAAGAGGGGCTCAAAGTCCACAACTCGCTGCTGACCGTCGTCCTGCACGACTGACCTCACAGAACAGACCCCGCAGATTGACCGCCGAGACCGCGGGGAAAAAACGCTCGCAGAGTTCCGTTTTTTCGGCGCTCGGTGCCTGCGTGTGATTAAATGCAACCACGAAGAAGACTCGAAGACACCCAGAATACCAATGCTGTCTCCTTTCGTGCCTTCGTGGGTTGGTAGTTGCACTTGAGGAACGTGACCAGGAGGGACGCATGCAATCCAGGAGGATCGCCTGTGCGATGTGGATCATCGGTCTATTGGGCGTACCCGGCGCCGCCTGGGCGCAATCCCCGACGGCAGGCGCAACGGGCGGTTCGAGCGCCAGGCAAACGCTGCCGGCCCCCGAGATATTGCCGCGCACAATCCCGATCTTTCCGCTTCAGGACGTGATGCTCTTCCCGAATCTCCCTCGGCCTCTGCACATCTTCGAACCGCGCTACCGTGCGATGGTGGCGGATGCGCTGAAGGGTGATCGGATTATCGGGATGGTTCTGCTGCGACCAGGGTACGAGGCGGATTATGAAGGAAGGCCGCCGGTCTATCCGATCGGCTGCGCGGGAGTGATCACGGACGTCGAGCAGCTGCCGGACGGACGATACGCCATCCTGCTGCGCGGGCTGGTGAAGTTTCGCGTCATCAGCGAGGATCGAAGCCGTGCCTACCGGCTCGCACGAGTAGAGGCAATGCCCGAGATGCCGGCCGACAAAGACGGTACGGCGCTCCGCAAGCAGCGAGCTCGATTGGAGATACTGCTGACCGCGTCCAGTCCTCCAGGCTCGGAACCGCCCCCACCAGAGCTTTCCGATGAAGATCTCGTCAACGGGCTCGCACAATACCTGCCGATCGACCCCATCGACCGGCAAGACCTCCTCGAGCAGGGAGGCGTGCTCTCACGCTCCCAGGCGCTGATCGACCTGCTGGAGAAGAGGGCGGCGCCGCGGCGCTGACGACGGTAAGGGCGTGGCGTTCTCACCCTCTTCTCGCGGGCGCTTGACCGATCGAGACGTCGGGCGTTTTCCAGGGGACACGCTTTTTCATCGCGTGGCCCGCGCCGTCTGCCACGCTGCATGTTTGCCGCGCAAGGAGCTGTATGAGGCTTGGGAGGT
>QHWL01000635.1:2305-4649 GCA_003222555.1 Acidobacteriota bacterium
CGGGTGCGGCGGCTGTTTCGGGGCGGACGTGTCATCGACCTCGGGGCCGGACACGGCCTGCTCGCCCAACTGATGCTACTTCTGGACGATTCTTCGCCCACTGCGCTCGCGGTCGACAAGACGCTGCCACCCTCGAGCGCACGGTTAAACCAGGTGCTGGTTCAGGCTTGGCCGAGGTTGTCTGGACGCGTTGCATTTGTCGCGGGCCCGTTAGAGGACGTCGAGATTCTTCCGACCGACGTCGTGGTCTCGAGCCATGCCTGCGGTGCTCTGACCGACCGGATTCTCGATCGCGCCGTTACGGCGCGCGCACGCGTCGCCGTCCTGCCGTGCTGTCACAATCTCGCCACCTGCGATGTGGCCGAGCTCTCCGGCTGGGTCGACGCCTCCGTTGCCATCGATGTCGTGCGGGCCGTGCGCCTCAAGCAGAAGGGCTATCGCATCTGGACCCAGGCAATTCCTGCCGACATCACAGCCAAAAACCGCTTGTTGCTTGGTGCACCTCAGGCCGGCTGATCTCAAATGCAACCACGAAGACGCGAAAGCACGAAAAGTGCTACCACGGAGGACACGGATACGGACGGAGAGCACGGAGTGGTTTTGTACAAAAAGAACCGTGACCTCCGTTGTCGCGCTTCTCGTCCGTGAGCTCCGTGGTAGCGCTTTCTTCCTGTCTTCGTGCTTTCGTGGTTGCCTTTCGATCTGACGGTTTCGCATCGAGACCCAACCTAGCCTACGACATCGTAGGGTCGCATCATGTCGTTGTCTTCGTGTTCCAGGATGTGGCAATGGAGCACGTACCTGAATCGTTCTCCACGATTGATGCGTGTTCCCGTCGGCAGATCGAACTTCGCGATGATCCTCGTCGCCTCCGCTGGAAAGGCTTGAACCATGTCCTTGGGCGCGTGCCTTTCATTGCGCGGCGGCACAACTCGCGGTCCGGTGAAGACCAGCGGCCCGGCGGCGTACTGATCCAAATCGAACGGTTGCCGGTCGAGAATCTGAAACTGTACCAGATGCACGTGAATGGGGTGCGCGTCGCCGGTCGTGTTGATGATGCGCCAGATTTCAGTCGCTCCCCCTCGAGGACTCTCAGAGACCGGATCCGTCCAGTGCGAGCTGATCAAGCCTTCGATCGGGTTGTCGAGTGCCGAGGCGTTCTCGATGAGCACGAGGTCCCGGACTTTGCTTGCTGAAGACGGATCGAGCGCCGCCGTGGCCGGAAGCCTGGACGGCACCGAGCTCGTATCCCGCCCGCGCAAGCGTTTGGTCACCTTGAACAGCATCACTTCGCCAGGAACGATGTCGTCGCCATCCGGGAACGGCGCCTTGGCATCGTTGCTCAGCACGAAGAACTTGCCCTCGGCGTCGGAAAAATCGATGATCACGTCGAATCTCTCCGCAGGCGCGATCGTCAGCTCCCTCGATCGCACCGGTGCCGGCAGGAACCCGCCGTCGCTGCCGATCTGGATGAACTCCGGGCCGGCCGTGCCCAGGCGGTCTCCGTCCAACGAGGCCCCATCCAGCGTGAGGTGGTAGAACCTCGCGTTCGACGCGTTCAACATTCGGAATCGGTACTTTCTTGGCTCCACCTCGAGGTTGGGCCAGACCTTGCCGTTCACGAGCACCGTGTCGCCAAAGAATTCCGGTACCCAGAAGGCCGGAACCTCCGGATCGCTATTGTCCGACACCGGATACTCCAGAGAGCCGTCCGGGTTCAGCAGGCGATCATGGATCATCAACGGCACCTCATAGGAACCCTTGGGGAGTTTGAGGTCGTTTTCGTCGTCGTCCCTGATGAAGTAAAGGCCTTGGAGGCCTGAGTATTGATTCAGCCGCGTGATCCCGAGCGCGTGATCGTGATACCACAACCCCGCCGCCGCCTGGTCATTAGGATAATGGTAGATCTGCCGTTCGAATGTCGGCCCAGTCTGGGCAAACCCGTTGGTAAACCACGCTTCGGGATACCGTCGCTCTGGGGCAGCACCTTCAGGCCGTGCACGTGGACCACCGTGCGGACCTCGGGTATTGGCGGCTCGGCGCCATGGATCGTCGGGGCCACCTGGAGGATGTGATTGGTCGGAAGCTGGTTGCGCCACCTGACAGCAATAGGGCGTCCACGGCGCGCTTCGAAGGTTGGCCCGGGATACATGCCGTCGTACCCCCACAACGTTGTCGCTGGCAGGTCGCGATGCAGTTTCTGGCGGAATTCCCGCATGCTCACTTCGAAAAGCGGAACCCCACCGGCGAGCCCCACTGGCGCTACGGTGGAGAGCGCGGGCAGGGGATCGACGAACTTGGCCAGTCCGCCGCCGTGACTCGTCCAGCCATGACGGCGGTGTTT
>QHWL01000636.1 GCA_003222555.1 Acidobacteriota bacterium
TCAGACGTCGCATTGTTTCACAGGCCCTGAGCCCTACGCCACGTTCGACAAAGATGTGGGGTTAGAAGGTAAAGCGAAATCCGAGCTGCATCGAGCGCGCTTCGTCGGCCACGATCGACTTCAGGAAATCCGTTGAAGTGCGGGTCCCGATCTGGTTGTCGAAGTTGACGCGATTAGTGGCGTTGTAGATTTCCCAGAAGAACCCCATCGTGCGCTCGCCCTGCACTCTGTAAACGTATTGCAGCCGCAGATCGAGCAGCATCTTGTCTTTGCCTTTGATTCCGTTCCGGATGGCCCTGCCATTGGCGTCGAGCGGCGACACGATCGGTAGCGTGGCATCGTCGAGGCCCTTCACCGGCCGGTCGAAGTTGGCGCCGTCACGGTCGCGGTTGCGGTCCACTCCCACGGTTTCATTCACCGGGTTGCCGGAGTAATACCTGAACGTCGAGCCGATCCCGAGATCTCGCCACGGGTTCCAGTTCCCGCCTGCCGTGAACGAGTGCCTGTTGTCAAAGGTCGTCAAGCCATAGTCCAGCCGTGGGTTGAGATCGTCGTTGACACGCTTGTTGACAGTCCCGAAGCCACCGGCGCTGGTCGCCGCAACATCGCGCGAGCGTGACAGGGTGTAGCTGAGGCGCCCGGACCATCGGTTGGCGAGCCGCCTGTCCAGAGACACCTCGAGCGCATTGTAGTCGCTGTTGAACACGTCGCTCGTCGTGTACTCCAGCACGCGCTGGAAGTTCGCGCCACGCGCCGAGGCGGGAATCCGGGTCCCGTCCGGATCGAAGACGGCCGGTCCGGGCCGGCCGATCTGCCCGTTGGCCAGCAGACGCGGCTCATTGATATCAAGGCGGCCCGTCTGGTCGTGCCCGCGCGAGCCGACGTAATCGACCGTGACCGCCATGCCCCGCGCGATTTCGCGCTCGACACCCACATCCACCTGGTACAGGAAGCCCAGCTTGCGGTTGCCAGGGAGGAGGACGTTGTCAGTTTGCAAGAAGCCACCGGCCGCGAGCTGGTTCTGAGCGGCCACCAGCTGGGCCCGACATGCCGGGCTGATCACCGCCATGCCACCACGACCCTGCGGCAGCAAGCAGGGATGCGTCGGCTCTGCGCGCTCAGATCTTCTCCGGTATCGAATGCGTTGACGGCTCCGATCACACGGCCCGCATAGAGGTCGGAGATAACGGATGTCGGAGGGTACTCGTAGAACTTTCCGAAGCCGGCGCGGAAAGCCGTTCTGGCATTCGGGGAGTACACCACGCCAAGCCTGGGCGCGAAAGCGTCCTTCGTCCGTGACGTATTGTCGTCATAGTCGTAACGAACGCCAAGGTTCATGGTCACCTGCTTCATCTGCCACTTGTCGGTGACAAAGAAATTGGTGCGCCAAGTATTGATTGGGATAAACAGCTCGCCCTGTCGAATCCGAAAGCGGGTCGGAAACGTGAAGGCGTTCGCCGGATCGAACGGCAGATTCCCCTGAAATTCGAACGTGCCGATCTGGTTCGTCGCCACGACACTTGTGCCTTTGTTCTGACTGCCGCCCACACCGAACTTGAACGTGTGGTTCGAGAGCGTGTACGTGAGCTGCTCGCTGATCACATTCGCGGTCAGGGCGTTACCGCTCATCTCGGCCCGCGGGCCGGCCCTATAGTCTGGGTGCTGCTGGGCAGAACCGAAGTCGAGCGGATCGACGCCCTTCAGTCCGGTCCACTGATGACCCTTGAGGTCCCACGGAATGTCGCTGAAGTCGTCATTGAAGACCGTGCGGTCGCCGATCCACAGGTTCTCGATCACCGTGCCCGCCTTGACCTCGTTGACCATCCGGTTGCCGATGACGGATGTCCACTGGAAGCTGCCGAGAAGCTCTGGCGCGGCCCGTTCATATCTGAAGCCTTGTCTGGTGTATCGCTCGGCCTCCGCGTTTTCGCCAATCCCATCGTTCGGCCCATAGACCAGGCTGCCATGCACCGTGTTCGACGGGGTGAACTGGTAATCCCCACGAACAAAGTAGTTGAAAAGGTGGACGTCATACACGTCCGAGAACGACACTGCCAGCGGTGCCGCCGCCGCCGGGAAACTCAAGTTGACTGCCTCCTTGGGCCGCGTGTACTCGTAGTTGAAAAACCAGAACGCCTTGTTCCGGATGATCGGCCCGCCGATATTTCCCCCAATCGACTTCGAGCCGCTTTCGGGGTTTTGCTCCCCGTTCAGCTTCAAGAAGTAATTGGTGGCGTTCAGACTGTTGTCTTGAAGGTAAAAAAATCCTCGGCCGTGGAACAAATTCGTTCCGCTCTTGGTGATCGCGTTGACGATGACGCCCGACGCACCGCCGTATTCCGCGCCGTACTCGTGCGTCAGCACCTGGAACTCCGCCATGGAGTCGACGGTCACGCGGGACTGTGGGAACGTGCCGGTGCGATCGTCTTTATTGTACTGGCCATCGACCAGATACAGATTGCTCCCCGACTCCCGGCCGTTCGCGTTGTACGCAGAGCCCTCGAACGACCCCGCTCGAAGGGCGGGCGTGATCCCCGGCACCAACTGCAGCAAGGCGAACTGTTCGCGCCCCTGCATCGGCAGGCTCTCGACGTCGGCCGCCGTAAGATTTTTGCCGATCTCGGTCTGGGTCACCTCGATGATCGGCGTTTCCCCCGTCACCGTGATTTCATCCGACAACGTCCCGACGGGCATCCTGAAATTGATGGTGACCGCTTGACCGACGCTGACCTCGATGCCAGTCTGCGTTTGCGTTTGAAAGCCGGCCAGCTCGGCCTTCATCGTGTACCGACCCGGCGTCAGGGCCGGGATGACAAAACGGCCAGCGTCGTTCGAGAGCGCCGTCCGCGCCAGACCCGTGGCTTCCTCGGTGACGGTGATGGTCAGACCTGGAAGGACGGCCCCGGACTGATCGGCGGCAGTCCCGTTGACTTCGGCGACGGCTTGTCCAAACAGGGAAACGGGGGAAAGGACTATTGCCACGGCAACGTACGAAAGGCATCGAAACATCTTCTGCCTCCTGGGTACTGGACGTACCGCAGCGTCTGGGTCGGACCTTTTATTTCTTATTTCGGCACAGGATAGGAAGGCCCCCTCGATTAGTCAATGAAAATCGTAAACATTACGTAAACAATGAGGATGTAAACCGTAAGTGCGGCGCACACATTTTTTTGCTATCTTTACGACCCGTGACGCGTTCGACTGCCTTCTTTCCGACGCTCGTTTTCCTCGAACCCGGTAATGAACGCCCGACACTCGCTCACAGCTTAGCCGTTACCCTCTCGCGAACGTTCGAACTTCCAGCAAGTGGCCGCACGGGGGAGGACTGCCGGGAGGTGGAGGACAGCGGGGTTGGATGAGGAGGTTCGTTCGATGAGAAATGGGTTCATCGGTTCGATGATAGCAGTGGCTGTTTTCGCGGTCGCGCCGATCCGGGTCGCTGGCCAGGTCTTCACTCCGTCACGTACACCAGACGGGAAGCCCAACCTGCAGGGCGTTTGGCAGGTCCTCAACACGGCGGCGTGGGACATTCAGGATCATCATGCGCAACTGGGAGTGCCGGCAGGGCAAGGGGTGGTCGAGGGGAATG
>QHWL01000004.1 GCA_003222555.1 Acidobacteriota bacterium
GACCCGGAGACGACCTCCTCGCCGACCGCATGGATGTGCTGGTCCCACGAGATCTTCTCACCCGGCAACAGCAGTTTGCCCGTGCCCGGACGGAACAGGTCGTAGCCCTTGCCGATCGCCCATTCCATCAATTGCGGGCGCCGATTGACCGGGTCGTCGGCGTTGTCGAGGCCATTGGAAGCAGTGGCGGTGCCGGTGTTGACGGCCTCCGGATCGTTGTTCAGCACGAGATACGCGATCGAATGATGGATGACCTTCCGGCCCTGCAAGTTTGTCGGGCGAATCTCCACCATCCTGACCCACCGCGGCTCGGTGATGGGAATGTCACTCATCGGCCGGTACCACACGTCCTGGTGCTGCGCCGGCATCGTGTACTCGGACGACCTCACGACGAGGTCGGGCGGGCCGAGGCCGTCCTTCACGGCCTGCCACTCGTTGTCGGTCAGGAGCGGCTTGGGCTTCGGCATGTCGTTGGGATTCCCGAGCGGCGCGCCCGAGTCGACCCACCGGACGATGGTGTCGATCTGCGCGTCGGAGAGGGAAATGTCGTTCTTGAACTTCTGGACGCCGACGCTCTTGTCGATGTGCCACGGCGGCATCTGTCGCGACGCGACCCGCAGCTTGATCGATCTCGCCCACGGCCGCGTCTCGTCATACGTGATCAGCGACATCGGCGCGATCGATCCCGGCTGATGGCAGGTCTGACATTTCTCCTGCAGGATCGGCGCGACGTCCTTGGCAAATGTCACCAGGTTCGGCGCGTCGGCGGCGATCGCGAGTCCTGAAACCGCCAGAGCCGCGCCGAGCGCAAGCACCCCTATTCGAAGACTTCGCCAGCCCTGGTGCCTCGGACCCTCCATGATCGGCTCCTTCCTTTTTCTACAATCCTCTAGAATCTTCTAACAATCAGACCCCTCAGGTTCCAATTCTGCACCTCTAGTGTAACGGACCGCGTCGGTTGGGACAAGACCCACGTTTCGCGCTTTGCCTCTTGGTTCCCATCACCTTATCTAGCGGTTCTCGAAGCGGGGGTTCCATGACGCCCTCTGGGGCGTCGACTGGTCCCCGACTGACGCTTGTGGCAGAGGTTGCCATCTCTTTCGCCGCGCTTTTCCGCTGTAGCGTCCCTGCTTTAGCCTGGTGACGCGCCTTGCGTGTTGGTGTAAACCGCGTAGAGCGACTGCCCCGCCGCCATGAACAGGCGATTGCGTTTGGGCCCACCGAAGGCAACGTTCGCGCAAACTTCCGGCAGGCGAATGCGCCCGAGCAGCTTGCCTTCCGGCGACCAGACCGTGACGCCGCTGTACCCGATATTGTTCCCGGCGTTGCTGCCGCTCCACAGGTTGCCATAGACGTCGACGCGAATGCCGTCGGGACCGCATCGAATACCGTCGATCATGAAATCGGAAAACATCTTCAGGTTCACCGGTTTGTTCTGGGCGGTGACGTCGGCCACCACGACGCCGCCGCGCGCGACGATGTACACCTTCTTGTAGTCGGGTGAAAATGCGATGCCGTTCCCCGCACCGCCGAGATCCTGCTGATTGATTACCAAGTCGACGCGGCCGCTCGGATCGGCGCGATAAATATTCGAATCCAGCTCGCGCTTGATCAAACCCGCCCCAACGGGCTGACCGGCCTTCGCATTTAACAGCCCCTGCGGATTGCTCGGCCCGCCCGGCGCATCCACCATGCCTTCGTAGAGCGACCCACCGAACGGCGGATCGGTAAACCACACGCTGCCGTCGGGATGAGGCGCCAGATCGTTCGGCGAATTCAGACGCTTGCCCTGATATGCATCGGCGATGACGGCGATCGATCCGTCGTGCTCGTAGCGGACGACGCGACGCGCCGAGTGCTCGCACGAGAGCTGGCGTCCCTGATGATCGAACGAGTTGCCGTTGCTGTTGTTCGACGGAGACCGGAACACGGTGACCCGCCCGTCGTCTTCCAGATAGCGCATCTGGCGGTTGTTGGGAATATCGCTCCACACCAGGTAGCGACCCTGGCTCGACCATGCAGGCCCCTCGCACCAGAGCCCGCCGGTCCACAGCCGTTGAATCGGCGTGTTGCCGAGTCGCAGCGAGTTGAACCCCGGATCGACCGTGAGGATATCGGGATCCGGGTAGCTGACCGGCGTGGCACCGGGCGTGAAATCTCGAGGCGGACTCGAAATTACCGTGGGCGGAGCAGTCCTCGCCGGAGCCTGAGCGGCCTGCTGTGCCCGAGCGCCGCGCGGGACGAATACGGCAACGCCGGCGGCCGCGCCAATCTTCGTAATCACATCGCGACGTGAAATCTCGTTTTTCATGAAAACCTCCCGGTCGCATTGACGACCATTCGACTCATCGATGCCCTTCACGTAGAGCGTTATAATTGGTCGGTTTCCGCACCGTACGCGCCTGTGCCTTCGGGATGCTGGCGAAAAAAGCAGACCAGCGAGCCAGCGCAAGGATCGCTCAGCGGCACGCTCATCACCCCACCGCCGATGGCACTGAACTAGGGCCTCCGCCACGAAGGAGAATACGTCATCGTGGTCGCGAAACGCTGTACTTGGCTGGCATGGCGACCCTTGGACTCATCGATGCCCTTCAAGTAGAGCGTTATAATTGGTTGGGTTTCCGCACCGTACACGTCTGTGCTTTCGGGATGCTGAAAAAAAGCTGAACTTCGAGGATGTGCGAGGCCTCCCCGGGCCGTACAAGCGATCGAGCATGTAAAAAGGAAGGCATTGGACCAAAGGGCCGCGCCGACGTCTACAGGGATGAAGACGGGAGATGAGTCAACAGCTGCGAGCCGGGGCAAACTTGTGCGACAAACGTCAGAGGAGGACGAAATGAACCTTCGTATCGTGGGATTGGGATTGGCGGCAGCCGGCATCATCGCGCTCGGCGGCGTGGCGCTTGCCCAAAACGTACCGGAGCAATTCGTCGTCAGCGGCAAAGCCGCCGAACAGATTCAGGATTTCACCACGATCAATCTGGCCACCGCGGAGCGCATCGCCGAGGTGTGCGAGAAGGCGGCCGCCGCCGAAGGCGTGCAGATCAGCATCATGGTGCTCGACAACGACGGTAACCATGTCTACATGGATCGCATGGATGGTCAGGGCTATCTCAATATCGTGACGGCCGACATGAAGGCGCGCACGGCGCTCCTGGGACGCGAGCCCAGCAAGAACCGCATGAACCGTGTGACCCAGGATCCGACCCAGGAATTTCAGCAAATTCAGCTCGGCTACTTTCCCAATTCCGGCGGCCTTCCCATCGTCGTCAACAAACAGTTGATCGGCGCGGTCGGCGTCGGAGGTTCCGCGCCGCGCGTGCCCGTGTGGAGCGACGAAATTTGCGCGCGCAAGGCGCTGGTCGAAGTGATCGGGCCGTCGGTCCCGCCGCTGGTGCAAGACCTTCCGCCGCGCCAGAACCCCAATCCGGGCAATGCGCCGGTTCCACGCTTTGTCGCCGCCACGCCGCCCAAGTCGAGCCTGCCCGCGGAATTCGTGGTCGGTGGCAAGGGGGCGGGTAACGTCTTCGACGGCAATCAGATTTCGCTCGCGGCAGCTAGGAAGATCGCTCGCGTCTGTCGCGACTGGGCGGCGTCGAAGGGCGGCACGATGTCGCTCTACGTCATCGATAATGCCGGCGAGTTCGTGCACATGGAGCGCATGGATGGCCAGGTCTTCAACAACATTCGCACCGCACTGTTGAAGGCGCAGACGGCGCTGAAGACGCGCCAGCCCACCTCCATTCGTGCGGCGCAGCTCAGGAACGATCCGGGCGGCCTACCGCGTTCTTCCATGTTCTTTGATTTCTTCGCGGTCTCCGGCGGCATCCCGATTGTTGTCGACGGACAGATGATCGGCGCCGTCGGCGTCGGCGGCGGGGCGGGCGGCGGCGACGAGAATTGCGCCATCGAGGGTCTGAGGGCGACATTCGCCGAGCACGTGACGCTGCCGGTCTATCCGGCCGCGGCCGGAAGCGGCCGCGCGAACTGAGCGAACCGCGCTGAACGCGGTGCAACTCAAATGCAACCACGAAATCACGAAGGCACGAAAAAGAAGAATGGTCTTCTTCGTGTTTTCGCGTCTTCGTGGTTGCATTTGATGTCGATTGACCGCCCCGGCCGCCGGGAACTCGAGTCCAGCTCGAAACCTACTACCGACGGAGACGTCACATGATGAGAGTCAATCCGAAAATCGGAGCGGTGCTCGCCCTGCTGGCCGGCGTCGGACTCCTGATCTCCAATGCGGGCAATGGAGCGCATGCGCAGACCATGCCCCGCTACAAATTCGATCCCGACTGGCCGAAGCCGCTGCCGAACAAGTGGAAGATGGGAGGCGTCACGGGCCTGGCCGTGGACAAGGACGACAACGTCTGGGTGTACGACCGTCCGAACGATTTGACAGATATCGAGCTCGAGGCCGAGCTCACGCCTCCGGTTGCGGATTGCTGCGTCCGGCCTCCATCGATGATCCACATCGACAAGAACGGCAACGTCATCGGGTCGTTCGACGCGCCGCAGGGGCACGGCATGGATGTGGACAGCAAAGGGTTTGCCTACCTCGGACAGGACACGGTTCGCAAATATGATTCCAAGACCGGCAGGCTTGTCGGCGAGGTCCCTCGCACGCCCGAGAGGGAAGGCGGAGGTGGAGGTGAGGGTCGTGGTGCCGCCGCCCGCGTTCCGGGCCGCGGCAGCCAGGGTCCAGTTGCGGGATTTCTGCCGCCGCCACCCGGAGCGCGCGGTCGCGGCAACCAGCAGGACCCGGCCGATCGAGCGGCAGCGACAGCGGGCTTCCGTGCCAAGTACCCCCCCACGACCCCGATGATCGTGGGAGGCATCGAAGAAATTCGGCTCGACGAAGCCGCCAACGAGATGTACGCCGCCGACAACTACCTCGGCGGACGCGTCATGGTGTTCGACATGAACACATTTGCGTTCAAACGGGGTTGGGGTGCGTATGGTCACAAGCTGTCGGAGATCAGCACCAATGACGCTGACCGCGCGTACACGCCGGGCGGACCCATGCCGAAGGAGTTCAAAGGTCACTTGACGCTGAACTTCTCCAACGATGGCCTCGTCTACGCAGCGGATCGCAACGCGAACCGCATCCACGTCACGACGAAGGAGGGCAAGTTCTTGAAGGAGTTCATCCTCGCCCCGATGACGGGCGTGGGTGGGGCCACGGGCGGCGTCGCATTCTCGCCCGACAAGCAGCAGAAGTACCTGTTCATTTCAGATCTCACGAACAATCACGTCTGGTTCCTGAACCGCGACGACGGCAAGGTCGTCGGCCAATTGGGCAGCATGGGCGAAACCGGCGGCCAGTTTTTCGGGCTTCACATGATCGCCGTCGATTCGAAGGGCAACATCTATACAGGCGAGGTCTTCGCCGGCGAGCGCGTCCAGCGGTTCGTGCCCGCCGACAGTCCGAGGGGCAAGCTGCTCGAGCAACTTTCCCGCCTACCATAAACCACAGAGACGCTTGGATGAGGATGTGAGGTTGGAATCATCACGTGGGTCCGGCTAAAAGAGGTTGTGAACAAATCACGTTCAACGCAGAGACCGCGGAGGCCGCCGAGAAGAAATGGTTAGAACCGGTTTCATAACCTCCTGAAGGAGGCGATTAGTACTTGTACTTTTTACACACTTCGGGTATTACATTGACCGGAGGTAGCACTCGTGGCCAGATGCAGCGTCCGGCTGACCGACGCGCAATGGGCCAAGATCGAACCGCTCCTCCCATCACTGCCGCGATCCCAGCGCGGCGGTCGCCCTTGGGCGAGCCATCGAGCCGTCGTCGACGGCATCCTGTGGGTGCTGAAGACCGGGGCACGATGGCGCGACCTGCCCGCGGAGTACGCGAGTCCCTCGACCTGCTGGCGCCGCTTGAAGCGCTGGGACGAGGACGGCACGTGGCTCCGGATCTGGCGCGCGATTATCGCGGAGCTGGACGCACGTGGCCGGTTGCACTGGGAGACCGCGTTCATCGATGGCACCTTTGCCCCGGCCAAAAAGGGGGCTCCGACATCGGTCCTACCAAGCGCGGGAAAGGTTCAAAGTGCATGGTATTGGTCGAGCGTCAGGGTATTCCTCTGGGAATCACCATTGCCGCGGCGTCGCCTACGGAAGTGACGCTCGTCGACGCGACGTTGAAGACGCGCGTCACGCCGTACCGGCGCAATCCTCAGCATCTTCTTGGCGATCGCGCCTATGACAGCGACCCCCTGCGTAAGCGGCTCGCGGCCCGCGGCATTACCCTGACCAGTCCCTATCGAGGCAACAATCTGCATCGTCGGTACGAGGACAGGCGTCGCTTGCGAACCTACCGGCACCGCTGGATCATCGAACGCACCATTGCTTGGTTTGGAGCCTTCCGGCGACTCTTAGTTCGTCACGAACGCTCCACCCGAATGTTTCTCGCGTTCTTTCAATTCGCCGCGGCGCTCATTGCGCTGCGGAGGTTATGAAACCGGTTCTAGCGTTTCTTCTCCGCGGTCTCGGCGGTCTCGGCGGTTAACGGTTTTCCGCCGTCCCTCGTCAGTGCGCCGCCTGCGGCGGCTGGGCGCTCGGCGCTCTGTGAGACATCGAAAAGATCACGTGGAGCGACATCAGCGCCTGCAGCGGGTGCGCGCCGGCTTCCACCAGCGGTCCGACGTGCTCGCTTACCAGACCGCCCTTGCCCACGTTGATCAACTCCTCGGCCGCCTTCCGCTGCTGCGCGTTCAGCGCGTACTCGGTCGCCACCACATCGAGATGCTTGATGACGCGATCGCGCAGATCCGCGCTGTGGCGGACTTCAAACAGCAGACGGTTGAGGCCGTACGCCTCGGCGGGCGGATGCTTGTAGAACTGGAAGCCCCGATTCTGGAACTTGAATCCGCCGTAGTGCTCGATGCCCTTGGTCGACGCGGTCGACGTCGGCTTGAGGGCTCGATGCGGCAGGAACCGCATCAGGCCCAGACCGTGATGCCAGGTCGGAATGTAGTCGATGAGCTCCCCTTCGTGACGGCCGATCGCCCCGAACATCGTCGCCCAGTTGAGCATCTCGGTATTTCCTACTTCGTCGAGCTGCGTGCCGGTCATGTTCAGCAGCGCATCGGTGTTGCCGGCCTCGAACTGCGACACCAGCCAGCGGTCGAAGTCGAACTCCGGGTGCAGATATTTTCGGGTGCCGGGGAAATGCGACATCCCGCCGCTGGCGACGATGGCGACCCGTTCCTTCCGTCCCTTGATGATGTCGGCGACCGCCTTCCCCAACGCCGCGCACCGTTTCGGTGTCGGCAGCGGCGGAACGTACACGTTGGTGAAAAAGGGAACGATCGGGATGTCGCGCTTCCCGATGACATACTCGAACGGCACCGCAAACGCGTGGCCGAGCTCCGCGTCTTCCGAGTACGCCAGATCGAAGTCCGCCTCGACGACGAGCTTGCTCAGCAGGTCTTCGGCCATCTCCCGATGGACGGGCACATTGTACTTTCGACCCGCGAACTGGGCGACGGCGCGGCTGCCGGCGATGATCGCGAACGTAGGCACGCAGGTGACCGAAAACGTCTCGACGTGATCGCTGCCGAAAAACACGATCACGTCCGGCTTGGTCTCGTCGAGGACCTTGCCAAGCTCCCGCATGCCGGCCGCGGCCGCGTCGAGCTGCTCCGGATTCTCATCCGGCGGACGCGTGAACAGGTACGGCGTGTGACACGTGCCGACGGCCGCAACGATTTCACCCATGGCTATGCTCCCTATTGCTTGCCATCACTCCAGCTCGTCATTGCTTGAGATCTTCATTCACGTATCGAACGCCGAGTTCCGTCAGCTTGGCGCGCAACCCGTAGAAGTCCAGACCGAGCTCACCGCGGCGCAAGCGCTCGCGCGTCTTCTCTTCCTTCGCGACGCGCTCCCGGCCGAGGCGCGCGACCTCAGCCGCCGCCTCTCTTTGGACGACGACGACGCCGTCCACGTCGGCGACGACGACGTCACCGGGACGGATGCCGGCGCCGCCGCATACCACTGACACGTTGATCGAACCGGCGGTGTTCTTGACCGTCCCTTGTGCGCTGATCGCCTTGGACCACACGGGAAAGTTCATCGCCGTCAGATCCGCGACGTCGCGAACGCCGGCGTCGATGATCAGGCCGACCACGCCGTGCGCACGCGCCGAGACCGCCAGTAATTCGCCGAACATCCCATCGGTCGATTCCGAGGTCGTCGTCACGACGAGGATGTCGCCCGGCCCGCACAGCTCCATCGCGGCGTGAATCATGAGATTGTCGCCCGCCTGCGACAAGACGGTGATCGCGCTGCCGGCGGCTTTCGCTGTGGGAAAAATCGGCCGCAGATAGGGCCGCATCAGCCCCGTCCGGCCTTGCGCTTCGTGGACGGTCGCGACGCCGAACTCGCCCAGGGTGCGAACCACCTGGGCGTCGGCGCGCGCGATCGCTCGAACAATGGTCGGCGTCATCTTTTTTCTTATCTCTCGCGGGGCCCCACCCCCGCTCGCCGACGCCGCGTGCTCACGGCAGCGGCGTGGCCGCGGGCGCCGTCCTGTTGATTCTGGGATACACGCGCCGCGCGTTGGTCTCGAACAGCTTCCGCCGGTCTTGGTCGGTCAACCAGGCGACGGCGTCGAGGTACCGTTTCGTATCGTCGAAGTAGTGGCCGGTTTCCGGGTCGATGCCTCTGACCGCGCCGACCATCTCCGAGCCGAAGAGAATATTGTCCACCGGAACGATTTTCAACAACAGATCGATTCCAGGCTGATGGTACACGCAGGTGTCGAAAAAAACGTTGTGGCGGATGAGCTCGCCGAGCGGCGGCCGCTTCATGTCCTGCGCCAGGCCGCGATACCGGCCCCAATGGTACGGGACGGCGCCGCCGCCATGGGGAATGATGAATCGTAGCGCCGGAAAATCCTTGAACAGATCGGCCATCAGGAACTGCATGAATGCCGTCGTGTCCGCGTTGATGTAGTGCGCGCCGGTCGTATGGAAGCTCGCATTGCAGGACGAGCTGACGTGGACCATCGCGGGCACGTCGAGCTCGATCATCTTTTCATAGAACGGATACCAGTACCGGTCGGTGAGCGGAGGCGCGGTCCAATGGCCACCGGAAGGATCTGGATTCAGATTGCAGCCGACGAAGCCCAGCTCGTTGACGCACCGCTCGAGCTCCCCGATGCAGTTGGCCGGCGGAACGCCCGGCGACTGCGGGAGCTGACAGACGCCGACGAAGTTGCCCGGATACAGCGTGCAGACCCGGTGAATCAGATCGTTGCAGTGCTCGGTCCAGTGCAGGCTCGTTGTCGCGTCACCGATGTGGTGCGCCATCGCCGACGCCCTCGGCGAAAAGACCGTGACGTCGGTGCCGCGCTCGCGCTGGAGCTTCAGCTGGGCGCCCTCGAGACTCTCGCGAATCTGATCGTCGCTGATGACGATGGTTCCCTTCGTCGCAACGTGCGCAGGGTGGCTGGCCGACTCGAGCGCCGCAATCTGCGCGTCGCGGTACGCCTGCAGCGCTTTGGGCGCCGTCGTGTAGTGGCCGTGGCAGTCGATAATCATACGGCGCGGCTCATCGACTTCTCGATCCTGTCGAGCAGCGCCATCGTCGGCAGGCAGCTGGCTGCGCTCGACTCCGGTTCACGTCCCTGGCGGATGGCGCCCGTGAATTCGACGTCCTGGCGATCGAACGCGGCAACGCCATCGAGGGGCACTTCCCTGCCTTCGCTGTCGGTCATCGAGTCGCGGTAAATTTTGTAGGTCTCCTCTTCGCCGATGTAGCGATAGAACCCTCCGAACGGCCCCTTGTTGTTGAACGACATTGCCATGCTGAACAGCGGGCCTTTCTTCGAGCGCATGGCGACCGTCATGTCCATCGGGATGTCGAGCTCGGGATGATCGGGGCCCTGCTGCCCCCACACCTCGAAGTTCGGCTCGCCGAGGACCCAGTACGCAAGATCGACCGAATGACAGCCGTGATGCCACAAGAGATTGTCGACCCACGACCGCGCCTGGCCGTGCATGTTCAGGTTCTGCCGGCGGAAGAAATACGTTTCAACGACCATGTGATGCAGGTGGAAGGATCCGTCCTGGATCCGGCGGCGAATCTCCCGGTGCGGGGAAGAGAACCGGCGCGTGTGCGTGATCATGCAAATCTTCCCCGACGCCTTCGACGCGGCGACGATGCGCGTCGCGTCGGGAAGATTCAGGCTCATTGGAATTTCGACTTGAACGTGCTTGCCGAGCGACAGCGCCAAAACGGCCTGGTCCGCGTGCATGCTGCTCGGCGTGGTCAGAATCACGGCGTCGACGCCCGGCCGATCGATGCACGCCAGGAGATCGGTCGAGGTGTACGGGATGTTCCATTGGGCGGCGAACGCCTGGCCGCTTTCGTTGGTCCGGCCGTTGACGGACACGACCTCGACGCCGTCGATCTTCTCGAGCGCCTTGATGTGAACGACGCCCATGGCGCCGGTACCGGCCAGACAGATCTTCATCGAAGGTCTCTCGTAAAAAACTCGTCACCACAGAGGACACAAGGGACACATGAGGTAAGAGCGTACAGGATTGTGTCTCTGCGTCCTCCGAGATCTCCATCGTGGAGAGCTTGACATCTAGGCCTCAATCAGCCGCGACGGGATCGTCACAGCCATGGTCCGGACCTCATCGGGAGAAAAGCCGGCATCGAGCAACTTCTGCGCAAACATCGCGAACCCTTCGGCGACCGGCGGATTGATGGTCTGGCCGAGGTCGGTCGAGATCAGCGTGCGCGCCACGCCAGTCTTTCGAATGTTCGAGAAGGCCGATTCCCAGGTCGCCTTCCCCGTGTAAGTGGTCGTGAAGCAATGTTCGATGACCGCGCCCAGGTCGGCGAGCTCCTTCTGTTCGTCGCCCGTCAGGTTCTGTGACGGGAATTCGGCGTGCGTGACGACCACTTTCTTCAGGCCGGTTTCCTTTGCTGTGCGCACGAGCGCGACAATCTCGCGGCGCCCGAGGTGACCCGTCGCCAGAATCATGTTGTGCTTGGCGACGCGCTCGAGGCATCGCCGGGCCGGCTCGACGAGGCGCCCCGACTGGTCGACAACCAACAGCGGCGGCGGCGAAATCCCTTCAGCCGCGAGCTCGCGCTGAATCTTCGCCCAGAACGGCAGCTTCTGCGTGCCGCCATCGAGCCGGCCCGCGGTTTCGTTCTCCGCATCGACGGTCGGCATCCAGACAATCTTGCAGCCCGTGCGTCCCGCAAGCTCGACCGCAACAGGGTTCAAACCGCCGACGCTGTGATTGAGCGTCAGGGCGCCGAACACCTTGCTGCCCGGAACGGCCTTCGTCACGACCTGCGCCCGCTCGCCGGTCTGAACGTAGTGCGATTTCAAGACGAACCCTTTCATCCCGCGGGCCAGAAACTCCTTGGCGCAATCGACATCGTCGATGCGCCGGGCGATCACGTCGGGACCGACATGGACCTGCAGGTCGTACGCACCTTCCAGCGCCTTCCAGGCCCGGTCGGAG
>QHWL01000630.1 GCA_003222555.1 Acidobacteriota bacterium
AAGTCCTTGGGCATTTCTAACGGTACGCTGCGGCCTGAATCCCGTAGAGCTCGGCGTACTGACCGCCCTTCGCCATGAGGGCCTCATGCGTGCCGACCTCGACGAGGCGGGCACCGTCGAGCACGACGATGAGGTCGGCCATTCGCACGGTTGAGAAGCGGTGCGACACGAGGATCGTGATGCGCCCGTCATTGTTTCGATTCGTGTGTGCGGGACTAAAGTCCTGCGCTCCGAGCGCGCCGCGCGCCGCAAGGGCATAACGCTCGAACAAGCCGTGCTCGGTCTCGGCATCGAGCGCGGCGGTGGGCTCGTCGAGCACCAGCAACAACGGGTGGTCACGCATGAAGCCGCGGGCGAGTGCGAGCTTCTGCCACTGGCCGAACGACACCTCCACCCCACCGGGCCAGGTGGGGCCGAGTTGCGTTTCCAACCCCGCCGCCAGCCGGACGATCACATCGTCGGCGCCGGCGCGGCCGACGGCGGTGACGACTGCGCCCTCGTCGTCCAATCGCGGGACGTCGCCCACGCCCACCGTGTGGCGGGCTCGAAACTCGAAGCGGAAAAAGTCCTGAAACGCACCCGCCATCCGCGCGCGCCACTCGTCGGCGGGCATGCGGGCGAGATCGGCGCCGTCGATCAGAATTCGGCCGGCGCTGGGCTCGTAGAGCTTCGCGAGCAGTTTTACCAGCGTGGTCTTCCCTGCTCCGTTCTCGCCAACGATGGCGACGACGGCGCCGGCGGGCAGGTCGAGATTCACATCGTCCAGCACGAGGCGATCGGTCCCGGGATAGGCGAATGAGATGTGCTCGAAGCGGATGCCGTCGTTGAGGCGCGCAGGCACAGGCAGGTCCGCCGATGCGACGAGCGAAGCCGCGTAGTCCTCGAGCCACGCGAGGCGTCTGGAACCGTCCATCCAGATGCTGCGCAGGAAACCGATCTCGCCCACGGTGGCGCCGATGTACGCGGACAGGCGCGATCCGGCTGCGAGCACCAGCAGCACGTCGCCTGCCGGCCGGTTGAGGCCCGACGACACGAACACAACCGCGCCGACGTACGCACCGCCGAAGAACGCCCACGCCAATGTGTGCCACGCTGCCGAGCCCCACCGCGCGGCCGACACCGGGCCGTACCAGCGTTCCCACGCTTTCCGCCGCTCGATGACCAGGCGGTCGCCGATGCCGGTGACGCGGACCTCCTTGCCTGGCGTCGCGGTGGTCGCGGTGGTGAACAGGTGGCGAGCGAGGCGGTTCGCCGGCGCGCCGCGCTCCCAGGCCGTACGCTCGACCGCGGGCCGCCACGTCGAGGTCAGCACCGTTGGAAGCGCGAACACCGCGAGCAGTGCGAGCGCAGGGTGAATCGCTATCAAGAGCGCCACGGTGACGCCGAGGCGCAGAATCCACCCGCCGGTGGAGAACACCGACATGTACATGTGGTCGAGCACGAACACTTGATTGCGCAGCACGGCGAGGCGGTCGAGGTACTCGGGTCGCTCCTGGTGAGCGATGGTCGCGATCGACGCCTGAAGCCGGGCGACGTGAGCCTCGAGCGCGATCGTGACCTTGTCGCGGAAGCGGCGCTGCACGCGTGTGCTCACCGTGCGCAGGAACCAGGTAGCGGCGGCGGACACGCCGAGCGCGACCGCCGCGATGCGCACCAGAGCGAGGTCATTCTGCAGGACGCCCTCGCCGAGCAGCTTGAACCAGAGGGCGAGAAGCGCATCCGGAAGCGCGGCAAACAGCGAGAGAAGGAACGCGGCAAGGAGCAGTCCGGGTTCGTGGCGGTACCCAAGCTTGAATAGCCGCCACATGGACGAGAGACCGGGCGGCAAAACGTCACTCGCCGGGCGCACCGGCGCCCCGCCGCGCTCAGGCGAGGACGTCATAGGCAACCCCTTCCTCGTCCTCGGTGGCGGTGAAGCGCTGCGCCTGGAGGTCGAACATCGTGCGGTAGCGCCCGCGCAGCGACATCAGCTCGTCGTGCGTGCCGAGCTCGATCACCCGGCCGTGCTCGAGCACGCAGATGCGGTCGGCGTGGCGGACCGTGGAAAAGCGATGCGAGATGAGGATGTAAGAATGTGGTCGAAGATCTCGGCCTCGCCCCGAACGTCGAGCTGCGCGGTCGGTTCATCGAGCAGCACCACGCCGGCGCCGAGCTGCACCGCGCACAGCGCCCGCGCCAACGCGACGCGCTGCCACTGCCCGCCCGACAACTCGGCGCCGCCCTGATAGCCGCGTGCCAGCACCGTGTCGAGGGCGGCCAGTTTCGCCGCACCGGCCGATTCGAGCGCGGCGAGCACCATTTCGTCCGGCGCGCCTGCGGGCGCCACGTTGTCGCGCAGCGACGACTCGAAACGGATGAAGTCCTGGAAGACCGCGGCGATCCGCGACCGCCATGAACGGAGATCGAAA
>QHWL01000629.1 GCA_003222555.1 Acidobacteriota bacterium
CACCTACCGCAAGAAACATCAGGAGCAGCCCGAGGTTCGGGGCCGGGTGACCTTCGCCTATAACGCGATCAGCCACGTCAGCATCACCTTGAAGCCCACCCGAGGCGTCGGGTTTCAGGTCGACGACGCCGCCACCGCCGCACGTGCGTAGCTGCGACGACAAAGTGTACGAAATCTGTCCTGCGGCTACGGCTTGAGCCGCTTCAACAGCGTGCAGTGGCGCAGCCCTTCAGGCCTGCGAAAAAATGCGACGTTTGAACGCAGCCGCCTTCGCGCCGGAGGCGCTTCCGCCTTCGCTGAAGCTTCGGCGGACCGCCGGGGTCCCCAACGCGGCAGCCGCGTTGGGGTGGCCTGCCGTAGCCTTGGCGGAGGCTGGTCGGCGAGCCTCGC
>QHWL01000653.1 GCA_003222555.1 Acidobacteriota bacterium
CTCGATGCGCACGAACAAGCGATTGCGGCCGTGGCGCCGGGCCGATCGCGGTTTGCGATCGACCAGGCGGCCCGCGATACGCTCACCGGTTACGGCCTGGGCGACGCGTTCGGTCACGGAACCGGCCACGGCCTTGGCATCGAGGTGCACGAGGATCCGCGCGTCACGCGCCGGAGGCCCGGCGTCGATCCGGACTCGGGCGACCCGGGCGACAACGACGCGCTGGCCGCCGGGATGGTCTTCACCATCGAGCCGGGCGCGTATCTCCCCGGCTGGGGCGGCGTGCGGATCGAGGACGACGTGGTCGTCACCGAGAGCGGCGTCGAGGTGATCACAGACGTCACGACCGAGCTTTTGGAGCTCTGAAGAGACAAGCGCTACCACGGTGGTCACGGAAACGACGGACGGAGGTCACAGGAACACGATGATGAGCCTGCCGTGTCCTTCTATCCGTATTCCGTGTCCTCGGTGGTAGAGCTTTTGGTGTCGCGATCGCATATTAATGGACTTGGACCAACTGAAACAGATTCTCGACCTGGTACGCGACTACGGCCTCTCGGAGTTCGAGATCGACCACGAGGGGCTGAGGCTCAAGGTCCGGAAGGACGTCGCCGGAGTCGCGCCCGCCGCTTCTGCGGCGGGCTCCGCGCCGGCAATCGTTGCGCCGCTACCGACCGGATCCGCATCTGCAGGTTCTCTGGCGGCGGCCGTCCAGGGCACGGCCGAGCCCACCAAACCTGGCGATGCCGAGATCGAACTGGAGGTAGTCAAGTCTCCGATCGTCGGCACGTTCTACCGCTCACCCGAGCCTGGCGCCCCCTCGTTTGTCGACGTCGGATCAACCGTCAAGAAGGGCCAGGTGCTGTGCATCATCGAAGCGATGAAGCTGATGAACGAGATCGACTCAGAGTACGACGGCGAGATCGTGAACATCTATGTCGAGAACGGACAGCCGGTTCAGTACGGCGAGCGGCTCTTTGCGATAAGAATGAGGTAGGCCGAGCGAGCCTTGTGAAAAAACGCGACGTTTGAGCGTAGAGCTCGCAGAGCCCGCGGAAAAATGCAACCACTCTTCGGGTCTTCGTGCTTTCGTGGTTGCCTTCGCAACATCAAATAATGCGAGGGTATGTTCAAGAAAATCCTGATCGCCAACCGCGGCGAAATCGCCCTTCGCGTCATCTACGCGTGCCGTGAGCTCGGCATCAAGACCGTCGCGGTGTACTCCGAAGCCGACGAAAACTCGCTGCACGTCCGCTTTGCCGACGAGGATGTGTGCATCGGGCCCGCCCGTAGCGTCGACAGCTACCTGAGCGTGCCGGCCGTCATCAGCGCCGCGGAGATTACCGGCGCCGACGCCATTCATCCCGGTTACGGCTTCCTGTCGGAGAGCGCCTATCTCGCCGAGGTCTGCGAGGCCTGCCACATCAAGTTCATCGGCCCGGACCCGCAGGTGATCCGCTTGATGGGCGACAAAGCCCGGGCGCGCCGCGTGATGAAAAAGGCCGGCGTACCGGTCCTGCCCGGCAGCGATGGCCCGATCGAGGGTGAAGAAAAAGCGCTGAAGCTCGCCAAGGACATCGGGTATCCGGTCATCGTCAAGGCGACCGCCGGCGGTGGAGGACGCGGCATGCGCGTCGTGCGCGCGCCGGCGGAGCTGCAGCACGCCCTCAAAACCGCGCAGCGCGAAGCCGAGGCGGCTTTCGGCGTTGGCGATGTCTACATCGAGAAATATATCGATTCGCCGCGGCACATCGAATTTCAGGTCCTCGGCGACCATCACGGGTCGGTCGTGCACCTCGGCGAACGCGAGTGCTCGATTCAGCGACGCCACCAGAAGCTCCTGGAAGAATCGCCTTCGCCCGCCCTTCGCGAGAAGCCACGCCGCAAGATGGGCAGCCTCGTCATCGACGCGGCCAAGGCGGTCCAGTACACGAACTCAGGAACCTTCGAGTTCCTGATGGACACGGACGGCCGCTTCTATTTCATGGAGGCGAATACACGGCTTCAGGTGGAGCACCCCGTCACCGAGATGGTGACGGGGGTCGACATCGTCAAGGAGCAGATTCGCATCGCCGCCGGCGAGCGGATTTCGTTCAGGCAGAGCGACGTCACCTTCACCGGCCACTCGATCGAGTGCCGCATCAATGCGGAAGACCCGGACACGTTCGTGCCGTCGCCTGGGCTGATTCACGTTTTCAGCGCGCCCGGCGGCCCCGGTGTGCGCGTTGACACCTTCGTGCACTCCGACTGCACCATCTCGCCCTACTACGACTCGCTGATCGCCAAGGTCATCACGCACGGCCGCGATCGCCAGGAGGCGATCGCGCGCATGCGCCGGACGCTCGAGATGACCGTCGTCGAGGGCATCAAGACCAGCATCCCGTTGCACCTGAAAATCCTCGCCGACCCGGAATTCGTGGCCGGCACGCTCAGCACCTCGTTCATCGAGCGCTTCCTCGCGCGCCAGCGTTCGATGGGATTCGGGATTCGGGGTTTGGGATTCGCCCCCCGGATGCGGCATCTCGAATCCCAAATCCCAAATCCCGAATCCCTCCCCTTTACGCCATCCTCGACGCCGACGTCGCCGCCCGCGGGGGATGGAGGCTGCTCGATCTCGCGTCGGCCTGCTTGAACGGCGGCGCGCGTTTTCTGCAGGTGCGTGCGAAGGCCGCGTCCGGCGCCTGGCTGCTCGACGAGACATTGGCGATCGTCGCACTTGCGCACGACGCCGGTGCCATCGTGATCGTGAACGATCGCGCGGACATCGCGCGGCTGTCGGGCGCAGACGGCGTCCACGTCGGCCAGAGCGATCTCGCGCCCGCGCTGGTCAGACCGATCGTCGGGACCGAGCGCGTCGTGGGAGTGTCAACGCACACGGTCGAACAGATCGATGCGGCCGTTCTGGAACCGGTGGACTACGTGGCGGTGGGCCCCGTGTTCGGGACCTCGACGAAGCAGTCGGCCTACCAGGCGGTGGGCCTTGATCGCGTGCGGGAGGCCGCGCGAAAGGCGCACGCACGCAGTCTTCCCGTGGTCGCGATCGGAGGCATCACGATCGATCGTGCGGCCGACGTGATCGACGCGGGAGCAGCCTCGGTCGCGGTCATCAGCGACCTGCTCGCCTCGGACGACCCGGAGGCGCGCGTCCGCGCGTACCTGCACGCGCTGGCGTGAGCCGCCACCGCCGGCGATCCGGGATCACGACAGTTCTTCACGAGGCACGAAGATCACGAAAATGTTGAAGAGTCTTCGTGTATCTTCGTCTTGGTGACGAGCCGTCGCGATCCAAAGTCGCCGTCGAGTGGGTCCCGCCGCCGGTCTCGCGCTAGAAATCGCTGCCGCGTATAATCGCCGGGTCGACGCTCAACGAAGGACTGAGAGGATAATTTGACTGGCGCATTGTTTCGGACCAAGTCAATCGATCGCCTCATGGCCGAAGCCGCGGCGACCGGCGAGGGGACGCTCAAGCGGACCCTGGGTCCCATGGCGCTGGTGGCGCTCGGCATCGGTGCGATTATCGGAGCCGGCCTGTTCGTTCGCACCGCGGCGGCCATCGCCGATCGCGCGGGTCCGTCGGTCACGCTCGCCTTCATCGTCGCCGGAATCGGCTGCGCGTTCGCCGGCCTCTGCTATGCGGAGTTCGCGTCGATGATCCCGGTGGCCGGTAGTGCGTACACCTATTCCTACGCGACGATGGGCGAGCTGAGCGCGTGGATCATCGGCTGGGACCTCGTGCTCGAGTACGCCGTGGGCGCCGCCACGGTGGCGATCGCGTGGAGCGAGTACTTCAACCGCGTGCTCGAGTGGTTCGGGATGCGCATCCCGTACGAATGGTCCCATTCGCCGCTCGAGGCGATGCAGGGCACCGGCGTGCACGGCATCATCAACATCCCCGCGATCGCGATCCTGTTCGCGCTGACCGCGCTCTTGATCCGCGGCACCCAGGAATCGGCGGTCGTCAACAGCATCATAGTCATCATCAAGGTGAGCATCGTGCTGATGGTGATCGCGATTGGATGGGGATTCATCAACCCGGCAAACCACACCCCGTTGATTCCGCGGCCGATGGCCTATACGACACCGCAGGGGATCACGCACAGCTACGGCGGCCTCATGGGCATCCTGGGCGCGGCAGGGGTCGTCTTCTTCGCCTACATTGGGTTCGACGCGGTGTCGACCGCGGCGCAGGAAGCGAGAAACCCGAAGCGCGACATGCCGATCGGCATCCTCGGATCGCTGGTCGTCTGCACCGTGCTCTATGTGCTGTTCTCCTACGTGCTCAGCGGCGTGGCGACCGTGGAAGACTTCCGGACCGCGGGCCGCGAGGCGTCGGTCGCGTTTGCCATCACCAAGTACATGCCCGGATTCGAATGGCTGTCGAAATCGGTGACGGTCGCGATTCTTGCTGGCTTCTCGTCGGTGATTCTCGTCATGCTCCTCGGACAGTCTCGCGTGTTCTACTCGATGAGCCACGACGGGCTGGTGTCGAAGATCTTCTCCGACGTCCACCCGCGGTTCCGGACGCCGTACAAGTCGAACATGCTGTTCTTCGTCTTCACCGCGCTGTTCGCCGCGTTCATCCCCGAGGACATCGTCGGGGAGATGACGAGCATCGGGACGCTTTTTGCGTTCATCCTGGTCTGCGCGGGGGTCTGGATCATGCGGGTCCGCCGGCCGGATCTCACGCGGGGCTTCACCGTTCCGGCTTTGCCGTTTGTCGCCATCATGGGGATCATCGTCTGCGGCGCGATGATACGGACTCGGGTGGACCAACTGGCTGCGGCTCGGGGTCTGGCTCGTGATCGGCTTGACGCTGTATTTTTCCTACGGGATCAAACACAGCCGGCTGCGCGTCGGCGGTCAGGCGGTGGTGCGGTAATCTGAATCCGGTGGCGAAAACGAGCGGCGACCACGCCTTCCGGGCTCAGGGACCGGTCTTCGCGGTCGCCCTTCTCGTCTCGGTCGTGCTGTTCGGCACGGTCGGGTACGTGGCGATCGAGCGATTCACGGTCTGGCACGCGTTCTACGTGACCGTGCTCGGGATCACGACGGTCGATCTGCCACCGCTGTCGCGCGGCGGTCAGATTTTCTCGGTGCTGCTGCTGGTCGCCGGCGTCGGCGCAACGCTCTACACGTTCACCCTGCTCGCGACGGTCGTCGTCGAAGGCGGCCTGCCCAAACGGCTTCAGCGGCGGCGCGAGGCGCGCATGCTCGAGAATATCAAGGATCATTTCAGCTCCTGCGGCAGGGCGTGCCGTTCGTGGTCGTCGACCGCGACGCCGAGCGTGTCCGCGCCGCGACGGAGGACGGGGCATTGGCAGTGACGGCCGACGCCAGCCGTGAAGACGTGTTGAAGCGGGTCGGGGTCGAGCGGGCGCGGGGGCTCATCGCCGCGGTCGGCACCGACGCGGAAAACGTGTACGCCGTGCTGAGCGCGCGGGTGATGCGCCCGGATTTGTTCATCGTCGGCCGGGCGGGAACCGAAGATGCGACGCTCAAACTGAAGCGAGCCGGCGCCAATCGCGTGGTGTCGCCCTACGAGATCGGCGCCGTCCAGATCGCCCAAACCGCGCTGCGTCCGGCCGTCGTCGATTTCGTGGAGCTTGCGACGAGCTCGAACAACCTGGAGCTTGCCATGGAAGAAATCACGATCGGCGCGCGATCGAGCCTGGCGAGCCGGTCGATTCTCGATGCGAACCTCCGACAGCGCTTCGGGGTGATTGTCGTCGGCATTCAGCGGAGCGATCTTCGGATGGAGTTCAACCCGGAGCCCGACACGACCATCGACGAGGGCGACAAGCTGGTCGTCCTGGGACGGCCCGATTCGCTCAAACGCCTGGAGGCCGAGGCAGGCAAATGAGGGCTTGCGGCAACGCCAAGCCGGGGTCCCCAGCGTGGCCGCCACGCTGGGGTGGCGTGCCGGGGTCCCCAGCGTGGCCGCCACGCTGGGGTGGCGTGCCGGGGTCCCCAGTGTGGCCGCCACGCTGGGGTGGCGTGCCGGGGTCCCCAGTGTGGCCGCCACGCTGGGGCGGCGTGCCATCGAAAGTCGCGCCATAACATGCCCGCCAGAATTTTGGATGGCTCGTTGGTCGCCCGCCAGATCCGCGCCGAAGTCGGTCCTGCCGTCGCGGCGTTCGCCGCGCGCTCCGGCCGGCCGCCGGGCCTCGGCATCGTGCTCGTCGGCGACCATCCCGCGTCGGAAATCTACGTGCGCAACAAGTTGAAAGCGGCGGCGGAGGCCGGGTTCCGCGCCGATCTGTGGCGGCTGCCGGCGACCACGACGCTGTCCGAGTTGCTGGAGATCGTCGAGCGGTTGAACCGCAGCGAGGCGCACGACGGCATTCTCGTGCAGTCGCCGTTGCCGGAACTGATGGGACCGGAGGCGGAGCGCCTCGTCTTCGATGCGATCCGGCCGGACAAAGACGTGGACGGCTTCCATCCGATCAACGTCGGCAGGCTGGTGCAGAATCGCCCGACGCTCGTGGCGGCCACCCCGTCGGGGATCGTCGAGCTTCTGGAGCGATCGAATATCACGATTGCAGGCGCACGCGCGGTCGTGGTCGGTCGGAGCGACATTGTCGGAAAGCCGATCGCCTTGTTGTTGCTGCACCGCAACGCCACGGTAACGGTGTGTCACTCGCGCACCGACAACCTGTCGGGGGTCGCTGCAGAGGCAGACCTCCTGGTCGTCGCGATTGGACGGGCGGTATTTGTGACGAGGGAATTCGTCAAGCCAGGAGCGACGGTCGTCGATGTCGGAGTGAATCGCCTCGTGGACCGCGCCGACGTCGAGCGTGTCTTCGCGCCGGGCTCGAAAGGGCGCCGGGACTTCGAGCGCCGCGGGTCGGTCCTCGTCGGCGACGTGCATCCCGACGTCGCGGAGGCTGCCGGAGCGCTCACGCCGGTGCCCGGCGGCGTCGGCCCGCTCACGATCGCGATGCTGCTCAAGAACACCCTGCGTGCCGCACAGGA
>QHWL01000654.1 GCA_003222555.1 Acidobacteriota bacterium
CCACCCCCATATACGCGCGGCCGGGCTTCGCGGTCCGAACCAGGTCCGGAATCACGTACTGAAAAAAGATCTCGTTCGACAGCAGATTGTCGGACCGGAAGCTTCCGTTCGGTTCAGAAAGGTCCGAGCTGGCCTTCCAGAATTCGCGATCGGTGAGCCGCTCCGGCCGCGCCGCGACAGCGGCGCGAGCGCCTGTGCCGAACGGCAAGCCGCCCAGCCAGACTGCGACCAGCAAAGCGGCAACGCAAACGACGCGGCGTCTGATCATGATTGAAGACTCCTTGGGTCGACGGCGGACCTCACAAGGTCCGCCCTAAAACCTCTACTACGGAGGACGCGAAAACATCTCATCACGAAGTCACGAAGAACACGAAATCCATAATGTGCTTCGTGCCCTTCGTGTCTTCGTGTCTTCGTGATAAAGCCTTTGAACCGTGACCTCCGTGGTAAAGCTTTTTTGCGGCACCACGTGGCGCAAGCCATCCGACATACTCGCGTACCGCCGCCTTTCGGACAACTTTTTCGTCTGTCCAGTGGCTGCCGCGTGCTCTCACGTTCCATGAGGCTGCCACCGGAGCACATAAAGGCGATCGGTCACTTGCCACCACGTGTGGCCGAGCGCTACGACTCCAACGATGTCGTAGCCTGGCAAAGGGACGTTGGTTACCCTGAACATCGGCAGTCGCCCGGACGTGACGTAGGGCACGTCGAATCGAGGGTCCGCTCCGGGCGGCAGATTCTCAGGATGGGCGTAGAGTCGCCACCCATTCAAGGCGTAGCCGGCGTCAATCTCCCATGATGGAACACCAGCGGCCTCGAGTCGTTGCGCAGCCGTCGCGGATGCGGCGTTGACCGCCAGGAGGTCGCGGGTGCCACTGATGGCAATCACCGCCCACACAAATAGAAGTGCACCCGCCACCCACTGTCCGCGCTTGGTAGGCCCCGCAGGACCGAGCGCGAAACAAGCCAACGTCGGGGCGAGCACGAGGTAGTAGCGATCGTTGTAGACCCAGAGCAGGTTGATGAGCGCCAGATTGAGGACGCCGAGCGACGCCAGGACGCGAACTCCTCCATCGGAAAACCGGCGGCGCAGCTTCACGCACGCTACGAGCATGGCCCCGATGGTGATGACGCCGAGCGCGCGCACCAGGGGCGCCACACGCATCGACCAGGCCGACGGAGTGAGGGCGCCACCGATCATCGCCCGGGCCCCGATGTCCTGCAAGCTCCACGTCTGCCAATCGGGCAACGGCGACGGGATGGCGCCAAGGGTGAAATGAAGCACGGACACGAGCATCAGCGCGGCCATCGTCGCCGCGACGGCGACGCGGACGCGGCTCAGCGAGGCCAGCAGCAGCGGCGCGAGCGGAAACACGGCCTCAAAGACGAGGGCGATATTCCATGCCGCGTACTTGCTGGCCGGAATGGTCAGCCACCAACGAAACTGCTGTACCCGCGCGGCACCCGCGTCGAGCGGGCCCAGGGTGCGGCTCATGACGATCCAGAGCACAACCATCGTGAGCAGGGCGATCGACAACGGAGCCAACCAGAGGCGCCGGTCGCTCCGCGACCAAAGGGCTGGCACAACGGACAACGGGATCACGATCCCGATCGGACGGACCAGGAACGCGCTCACCGCAAAGAGGCCGCCGGGCCACGCGCGCGCAGGCTGATGGCGGTGAAGCGCGCTGATGAAGTAGTAGACCGAAATCGTCGACAGCGCGACAAACGGCACGTCGGTCATGAACGAGAACGACAAGGCGAAGTACACAGGATCGAGCGCGAGAGCGAGCGCGCCGAGCAGGCTCGCCGCCCGGCTGAACGTCAGCTCGCGCAGCGTGAGGTAGAGCGCCCAGCATCCCAGCACGGCGAGGACCACCGTCGAGAGACGCAGAACGCCGAATGAGAATCCAGCGACACCCGCGAACAGCGCGCCCCACAGGATTTGCGCGAGCGGGTAGACGGAGCTGAACTCGAGGACCCGAAGTTTTCCGGTCTTGAGAAAGTGCTCCACGCTCCACGCGTACACCCAGTCGTCGATCA